>NZ_JBSGFQ010000085.1:0-59458 GCF_053603495.1 Nonomuraea sp. NPDC004186
GGTCTTGATCGAACGGGTGCCGAGCATCGCCGCCCGCTGGTCCGCGCCGACCCGGTCAACCCCGGGCAGGCCGTGCAGGAAAGCTCGCAACGCCGCCTCCGAAGAGGCCACGTCCGCGAGCGAGGTGGTCGCTACGCTCATCGCGATCGGGTCTTTCTCGTGCGTGAGGGGGCCGGCCAGCCGCCCGGCGGGGCGGTGGAGGCGCGTTCGATCAGCTTGGTGTCCAGGACGATGCGGCTGGCGCTGCCGCCGGCCTCGTCGGGGTCGAGCCGGCGCAGCAGCAGGCGCATGGCGAGCACGCCCTGCTCGACCATCGGCCGGTCGATGACGGTCAGGGGCGGCCTGAGCAGCGGGCCGGTGTCCAGGTCGTCGAAGCCGATCAGGCTGATCTGGCCGGGGATGTCGATCCGCATGTCGTGCAGCGCCTTGAGCACGCCCAGCGTCATGAGGTTGTTGGCGGCGAAGATGGCGGTGGGCGGCTCGGGCAGCGACAGCAGGGACAGCGTGAGCTGGTAGCCGCTGTGCTCCTTGAAGTCGCCGACCAGGTCGTACTCGGGCGGCACCTCGATGCCCGCCTTGGCGAGCGTCCCGACGAACCCCTCGCGCCGCAGCCGCCCGGGGGTGGTGTCCAGGGTGCCG
Source organism: Nonomuraea sp. NPDC004186 (assembly GCF_053603495.1). Lineage (NCBI taxonomy): Bacteria > Bacillati > Actinomycetota > Actinomycetes > Streptosporangiales > Streptosporangiaceae > Nonomuraea > Nonomuraea sp. NPDC004186. The sequence continues at coordinate 640 of NZ_JBSGFQ010000085.1, forward strand.
CTGATCGCGGCCACCTTGGTGTGCCCGAGGGCCAGCAGGTGCTCGGCCGCCTGCTTGCCGCCGCCGTCGTTGTCGACCAGCACGGCGTCGAACCGTTCGCCGCCCGCCAGGTCGCGGTCCACGAACACCAGGGGCACGTCGGCGTCGCGCACGTGCAGCGGCGTCTGGTCCTGCTCGGTGGCGGGGGCGAGGATGATGCCGTCGACCCTGCGCACCAGGTCCGCCAGCACGTCGTCCTCCTGCTCGCCGCTCTCGTCGCTGTTGGCGAGCAGGATGCGGTACGGCTCCGTACGCGTGACGGACTCCATGCCCTTGACCACCGCGGCGAAGTACGGGTTCGTGATGTCCGGGACGACGACGCCGATCGTGTTGGTGCGCCCGGACTTCAGCGACTGCGCCGCGGCACTCGGCCAGTAGCCCAGCTCGTCGATGGCGGCCTGGATCGCCTCGTACGAGCGCACCCGCTGGCCCCGCAGGAAGCGCGAGACCGTGGCGGGAGAGACCCCCGCGCGAGCTGCTACGTCATGGATGGTGACCAAGTGAGCTCCAAACTGAAATCGATGTCAGTGATGATGGCAGGATCCGGCCACGGAGTGTCAATGGCATGTTTCCAAGTCGTTACTTCCACGGACATTTGCCCAACTCAGGGCCTCGTCCGGCCGCTCTCCCCCTGGACTTACTGAAACCGTTGTCAGTAGAACGGGCGTGGAGGAAACATCGGATGTAGTAGCACTCATCAGCGCGGCAGCAGATCCCCTGGAGTCCCCGCCCGACACTCCCGCCCGCTACCGGCTCAGTGCCAGGGCCTGGGCTGGGACAGCAGATACGGGCCAGGGTGCGCGACTGATTCGCAACTCAGGAAACCCTTGACCACATCCGATGTTTCGCCTACGTTACCCGCAAGTCGAGAGTTGCGAAATTTTTCGCATAGCGCCAACCACGACGGAGGGTGTCACGGATGTCCGATTCCCGTATCGACGAATTCCGGCAGCGCAGGTTCGGCCTGTTCATCCATTGGGGGCTCTACGCGCTGGCGGCCCGCCACGAGTGGGTCAAGCAGCGCGAGCACATGTCCGATGAGCAGTATCAGCGGTACTTCGAGCGCTTCGACCCCGATCTGTACGACCCCGACGCGTGGGCGGAGGCCGCGCAGCGCGCGGGGATGCGCTACACCGTGCTGACCTCCAAGCACCACGACGGCTTCTGCCTGTGGGATTCGGCCCTGACCGACTACTGCGTGAGCGGCACGCCGTACGGCAAGGATCTGATCGGCCCGTTCGTGCAGGCGTTCAGGGGCAGGGGCCTCGGGGTCGGGTTCTACTACTCGCTGCTGGACTGGCATCACCCGGACTTCCCGATCGACGGGCTGCACTCGTCGTACGTCGAGGGCGGCACGTTCCCCGACCGCGATGTCACGAAATATGCGGATTATCTGCATGGGCAGGTCGAGGAGCTGCTCACCCGCTACGGCCCCATCGACACGCTGTGGTTCGACTTCTCCTACGCCGGCCGGGTCAAGCAGGGCAAGCCGGTCTACGGCGGCAAGGGCAAGGCCGAGTGGCGCTCGGAGGAGCTGGTCGACAAGATCCGCCGCATCCAGCCGGACATCCTGATCAACAACCGTCTGGAGCTGCCGGGCGACTTCACCACGCCGGAGCAGTTCCAGCCCCCTGCCCCGCTGTCGACGGTCTGGGAGGCCTGCCAGACGCTGAACGGAAGCTGGGGTTACGACCGGGACAACAACGCGTGGAAGTCGCCCGGCCTGCTGATCCGGATGCTGATCGACTCGGTCTCCAAGGACGGCAACCTGCTGCTCAACGTGGGGCCCAACGGCCGCGGCGAGTTCGAGCCCCGGGCACTCGACACGCTGCGGGAGATCGGCGACTGGATGCGGCTGCACAGCCAGTCGATCCACGGCGCGGGGACGAGCCAGTTCCAGGCTCCCGAGCACTGCCGCTACACCCAGCGCGGCGACCGGCTCTACGTGCACGTCTTCTCCTGGCCGTACCGGCACCTGCACCTGCCGGGGCTGGCGGGCAAGGTCCGCTACGCGCAGTTGCTCAACGACAGGTCGGAGATCCGCATGTGGGCGCCCGACCCGAAGGTCGACAACGGGAACGTCAACTTCTTCACGATCCCCGAGGGCACCCTCACCCTCGAGCTTCCCGTGGAGCCGCCGGACGTGGCCGTCCCGGTGATCGAGCTCTTCCTCTGAACAGGCTGAAAGGCGATACCCCCCATGGACAACCCCCTGCGCGGCCTGAACACCACCGGCCTGAACCGGCGCCAGGTTCTCAGCCTCGCCGCGATGGCGGCGGCGGCCGTACCCCTCACCGCCTGCGGGAGCGGCGAGCGCACCCGCCAGGCCGGCCCGGCCTCCTCGACCGCCTCGGCGTCCGGCAACTCCGCGGTGATCAACCCGGACCGGCCGGAGAGCGCGCTGTTCCCCTACGCCGAGGCGGAGAAGCTCTTCGACTCGCTGCCCTGGCCCAAGACCAACGTGCCGGAGCCCACGTCCAAGGTCACCGTCACCGTCGCGATCATCCCGGGTCAGCGGCACGAGGTGCGGCACGCGCAGTTCGCCAAGTTCATCAAGAAGCGGCATCCGAACATCGAGATCAAGGTGGAGGTCACGCCGTTCGACGACTTCCGCACCAAGTACCTGACGGGCGCCGCCAGCGGCGTGCTGCCCGACATCATGTACTCGCAGTTCCAGTGGGGGCAGAGCTTCATCAAGAACAACCTGTACCTGCCGCTGGACGACTACATCGCGGCCACCCCCGAATTCAACCGCGCGGACTTCTCCAAGGCGGCGCTCAGCTACTGGGAGCGTGACGGCAAGCTCTACGCGCTGGGCACCGACTCGGCGCCCAAGCTGCTCTTCTACAACAAGGAGATCCTCGACAAGGCGGGCGCCAAGGCGCCCGACGCCTCCTGGACCTGGGACAAGCTCATGGAGGCGGCCCGCGGGCTGGTCTCGGGCACGGGCGCGCAGAAGGTCTTCGGGTTCACGCCGGTGCCCAAACCCACCAGCGACCTCACCGCGACGTTCCTGCTCGCTCACGGCGGCCGTTACCTGACGGCCGACGAGACCAAGTGCGTGATCCAGGAGCCGGCCAGCCGCGACGTGCTCAAGCGCTGGATCGACCTGCTGATCAAGGACAAGGCGATGCCCGACCTGGCCGAGACGCAGGCGACGGCGAAGGTGGAGCCGTTCACGCTGGGCCGGGGCGCCCTGTACGTCGGCGGCGCGTGGAACATCGTCACCCTGCTCACCCTGCCCGCCGAGCAGCAGTTCGAGTGGAGCCTGACGCACGTGCCCAGCGGCCCCGAGGGCCGCTTCACCCCGGTCCTGGGCAGCGCCTTCGGCATCACCAGCAGGACGCGCAACCCCGAGGCGGCGTGGATCGTGCTCAACTCCCTGCGCTCCTACGCCGGCCACCGCTTCTTCCTCGACACCCCGCCGTCGCGGCTGTCGGCGTTCGAGGAGAACCTCCAGGACCTCAAGCTCGACAAGGAGGTGATCGACACCACCAAGGACTCGCTGCACAAGTACGGCACCAGCGACGGCGTGCTGAGGCTGCCCGCGACGCCCAAGCTCGAGGACCTCACCAAGCCGATCTGGGAACGGGTCATGTCGGGGTCGTTGTCGGTGGACGAGGGGCTCAAGCAGGTCACCGAGCGGGTCACGCCGATGCTCGCGGAGAACGTCTGATCATGGCCGCCTCCCCGCTGGTCCGGCGCGAGGCCCGCCGGTTCCACCTGTTCGCCCTGCCGTGGAGCATCGGCTTCGTCTTCTTCACCGGCGGGCCCATCGTCGTGTCGCTGGTGCTCAGCTTCACCCGCTACGAGCTGCTGTCGTCGCCGCAGTGGGTGGGTCTGGACAACTACGCCCAGCTGCTGCGCGACCCCGACTTCTGGATGGCGACGAAGAACACCGTGTACTTCGGCGCCGCCTCCGCCGCGGCCGGTGTCGTCTACAGCCTCGCCGCGGCGCTGCTGCTCAACATCAAGGTGCGCGGGCAGGCGATCTTCCGGACGATCATCTACATGCCGTCGGTGATCTCCGGCATCGCCACCGCCCTCCTCTGGATCCACGTGCTCCATCCCGACTACGGTCTGGTCAATTACCTGATCGGCCTGGTGGGCATCCAGGGGCCCGGGTGGCTGACCGACGCGAGCTGGGCGATCCCCGGCCTGGTCATCATGACCACCTGGACCACCGGGAACGCGATGATCATCTTCCTGGCCGGGCTGCAGGGCGTGCCCGCCTCGCTGTACGAGGCCGCGCACATCGACGGCGCCGGCTGGTGGAGCAGGTTCAGGCACGTGACGGTCCCGATGATGTCGCCGGTCATCTTCTTCAACCTGGTCGTGGGCTTCATCGGCAGCCTGCAGGCCTACCAGCTCATCCTGTTCATGACCGACGGCGGGCCGGCCAACTCCACCCTGGTCCTGGGCCTGTACGTCTACCGCTACGCCTTCAAGTACTTCGAGATGGGCTACGCCTCGACGATCGCCTGGGCGCTGTTCTTCCTCGTCATCGTGTTCACCGTGATCCAGTTCGCGCTCGCGCGCCGCTGGGTCCACTACGAGGCCAAGTAGGTCACCAGATGGCAATCAAGGTCCTGCCCGCACAGGCCCGCCCGGTGGAGAAGCGGCCCGTGGCCCCCGCGCAGGCCGAGCGGATCCGCCGGGTCCAGCGCCTGACGGCCTACGCGCTCCTCGTCCTGGCCTCGGCGGCCAGCCTGCTCCCGCTGCTGTGGATGCTGACCACCGCGCTCAAGCCGTCCGGAGCCGTGCTGGAGTTTCCGCCGAGGTTCCTCCCCGACGTCTTCACCTGGTCCAACTTCCCCGACGCGTGGACGAGCCTGCCCTTCAGCACCTTCCTGGTCAACAGCGTGGCGGTGACCACGCTGTCGATCGTGGGCAATCTCATCTCCTGCATCCTGCCGGCCTACGCCTTCGCGCGGCTGCGCTCGCGGGTGCGCGGCATGGCCTTCGCGCTGATGCTGGGCACGATGATGATCCCCGCGCAGGTGGTCATCGTGCCGAGGTTCCTGCTGTTCTCCCATCTGGACCTGGTGGACACCTTCTGGCCGCTGTTCCTGCCCAACTTCTTCGGCACCGCGCTGTACATCTTCCTGCTCAGGCAGTTCTTCACCACGATCCCGCAGGAGCTGGTGGAGGCGGCGCGCATCGACGGCGCGGGGGAACTGCGGATCCTCTGGCGGATCATGATCCCGCTGTCCAAGCCGGCGATCGCGACCGTGACGCTGCTGTCGTTCGTCGGGGCCTGGGGGGAGTACATCGATCCGCTCATCTACCTGCGCTCGACGGAGAACTACACGATCCCGCTCGGCATCTCGCTGTTCCGCGGCCAGTACGCCGACGACTACAACCTCATGATGGCGGTGTCCATCCTCGCCCTGGTCCCGGTCATCGTGGTGTTCCTGGCGGCGCAGAAGTACTTCATCAGGGGCATCATGCTCACCGGCATGGCGGGGAGGTAGGAAGTCTCCGCCCGCGCCTTTCGAAACATGGCGAAAGGCGCGGGCCCCGCGCCGCGCCGCCGTCGCTGAGAAGGCATCCGTCAGCCCGCCCACGCCTCCTTGCCGGTCGTGACCGGGCCGCCGGTCTTCGCCGACTCCTGGACGGTGAGGCTGATCAGGTGGTCCTGGCAGGCCTCGGCCAGCGGGTACGGCGGCGGGCCCTCCTGGCGCGCCCAGGCGCCCGTGCGTTCGAGGAGGTCCGCGACCGCGATGTCGTCGTCCGACCGGGACGTGCCCTCGAACGGGTTGCGGTAGACCACCCGCCCGTCGAAGCTGATGTGCTTGAGGTCGCGCAGCTCCAGGCTGAGGTCGACGCCGGTGTCCCGCCGGATCAGCGCGGACTCCACCGGCGTCGTGGGGTCGACCAGCCGGATCACCCGGTCGTCGACCAGCTCGCCGATCGAGCCGCGCACCACGATGCGCCGCATCCGCAGGGGGTTCCACCACTGGTTGTCGGTGAAGTCGTACAGGCCCATCCTGCCGCCGAAGTCGAGGGTGGCGATGGTCGTGGTCAGCCGCTGCGGCGTGTCGTCGCCGGTCCACCCGCCGAACCCCAGCGGGTCGGCGAGCGGCGCCTCGAACGCGCCGGCGCGCACCTCGGCGGCGTCGAACCCGACGCCCAGCAGGCCGCGGATCAGCGACACCGCGTGGTAGAGGTGGGTCGAGGAAATCTGGACCGAGGTCGGCTCGCCGATCACGCCCTCCCGGACGAGCGCCAGCCGGGCCGCGTGCCCGGGCATCAGCAGATACTGCTCGGCCACCTGGACCAGGCCGGTGGCGCCCACGTCCCGCCACAACGAGCGCAGCCCGGCCAGGTCCGGCGCGGGCGGCGTCTCGGCGAGGACCGGAATCCCGTGCCCGGCCACCTCGCGGATCGCGTCCGGCATCGCGGCCCACGGCACCGCCGCGGCGAGGTAGTCGGGCCGCTCGTGCCGCAGCAGCTCGTCGATCGAGCGAAAGGCCGGTACGCCCCACTCGGCGGTGACCTCGTCGCCCCGCTCCGCGCTGCGGGTCACGACGCCGCCGACCCGCAGCCGGTCCGGCATCGCGGCCGCCAGCCGCAGGAAGAACCGGGTCCGCCGCCCGCTGCCGATCGCGCCGAACGTCGTGGTCATGAAACCGGACCTCCTCGGGAGCCGGAGCGATCTCGTGCCGGATCGACTCCGGAACAACATACTCGGCAGGCTCTGTCTCGCCCCGTCCGGGCGGCCGCTCGGCGAGAACAACCGACGGTGAACATTTCCGAACGGGCTGTCAGCGAAGGAGCCCTTAGGCCAGAATCGGTGAAGACCGTAATCGAGGAGGTTTTCCCTGTGCGCGCCGTTCTCACCGCCGTGCTCGCGACGCTCATCCTGTTGGCCACCGGGGCCGGTTCGGCCGGAGCCGCTTCATCCCGATCGTCCTTGCCCGGAGGAAAGGCCAACTTCGTGGTCACGCAGGGCTTCCTGCGTGCCTCATCCACTCAGAACTGGGTGCGTCTGGGGACGTACCAGTTCAAGGCCAACGGCACCGTCAGCGCGAACACCTACCTCTGGTGGCAGCGCAACCCCGAGGGCAGGCAGGCCACCGGTGTCGTCCCCGACTCCAGCTGCTCGACCAAGGCGGGCGGCTCCAGCACCCGGGTACGCGCCTGCGACGTGCTGACCGCTCCCGGCTTCCCCGGCTCCCCGGACGAGGCCCGCACGGGGACGTACACCGTGGCCGGCAACGTGGTGAGCATCAGGTGGAAGATCGCCCAGACGTGGACCGAGAAGTGGCGGGTGCAGCTGTCGCCTGACCGCAAGCTCGCGCAGCTGCAGCTCGCCGACAGCAGCCTGGCCACCAACGGGTACGGCTACGGAAGCAACGCCTCGCTCACCACCCGCCGGGCGATGAGCTCCGTGCGGGCCTTCGCCGGAGCCCTCAAGCAGGACCTGGTCTCCTGGTCGCGCAACACCATCGTGAAGTCCGACGGCCAGGTCTTCAAGCAGTCCTCCTTCCGCAGCTGCGCCACCACGACCTGGTGCCTGACCTACCTGCAGCCCTCCTCCCCCGGCGCCTGCCAGAAGGCCGGCGGCTGCCCCAACTTCGGCGGCGGCACCAAGGCGAACGTCAGCTCCATCCAGTACTACCTCACCAAGATCTCCAACAACGATCGCCGTGACACCCTGTGGCACTGGTGCACCTGCCTGGCCATGGAGAGCAAGACGTTCTGCTATTCGGGCAACTCGCACATCAAACCGCTGTTGCAGATCATCGACGACAGCGGAGCCTTCCGCGGCTGGGTCGGCGCCGAGGCCTCGTTCTACAACGGGTCCAGGTCCAAGGACATGATGGCCGTGTTCCGCATCTCCGACTTCCGCTGACGTCCGCGCGCCGCTCCTGACTGTCCCGGGTCACGGATTTGTCAACCACGATTCTCGGTAAATAGTCGAACTGCTCCCGTATGGCCTCGCGTATCTCCCGGAGACCGGACTTCCACCCGGGTCATGAGACTTGAAGGAGCAACACATGCGGAATCCGCTCGGGGGGAGCCGACTCAGGTCATGGCGAGCAGTCGCTTCCTTAGGGGGAAGCATCGCACTTGTCCTGGCCGGCTCCTCACTGTCGGCGCAGGCGGGCACGATGGCGGCGGCGCAGACCATCGTCTGCCCCAGCGTGGCGGACAAGCTCCCTGAAATACCGGCGGCCGCCAGGGCCGAAGTCGACAGAAACCTGGCCCTCCTGGAAACCCAGATCCAGGAGGCCAACAACCGACTCGGCCGCTCAGCCGGAGAAGGAGGCCCCAACTTCGTCCAGAACGCCATCCTCGGCCCGCTGGCCGACAAGCGCGCCGCCACCCTCGACCGCATCGCCATCGCCATCGGCCGCACCGGCCAACGCCCCACCGGCCTCAACAACCTGGCCACCTGCAGACTCACCGGCACTGCCGATGGCGGCAACAACGGCAATAACGGCAACGGGGGTAACGGCGGGAACGGTGGGAATGGCGGCAACGGAGGTAACGAGGGGAACGGCGGCAACGGCTCGACCCAGGCGCCGAACCCCGGGAACACGGTGAGGCCGACCCAGGGAACAGGGTCGGGATCCGGGCAGACCATCGTCTGCCCCAGCGTCGCGGACAAGCTCCCCGAAGTCCCCGCGGCCGCCAGGGCCGAAGTCGACAGAAACCTGGCCCTCCTGGAAACCCAGATCCAGGAAGCCAACAACCGACTCGCCCGCTCAGCTGGAGAAGGAGGCCCCAACTTCGTCCAGAACGCCATCCTCGGCCCGCTGGCCGGCAAACGCGCCGCCACCCTCGACCGCATCGCCATCGCCATCGGCCGCGTCGGCCAACGCCCCACCGGCCTCGGCAACCTGGCCAACTGCACGCTCGGCAACGGCGGTAACAACGGCAACGGTGGGAATGGCGGCAACGGGGGCAACGGCGGAAATGGGGGGAACGGCGGCAACGGCTCGCCCAGCCCCAGCCCGACCGGTGGCCAAGGCGACGGCAACGGCAACGGTGAGGACCCCGCCAACGGCGTCGGGCCGTTCGCCCAGGACTTCGTCGACATCCGGCAGGTTCAGCCGGGCCAGTCCAACCTCGCCGAATTCGGGGCCGGCAGGAACGGCTCCCGCGGCACCTTCGTCGCCCAGTGCGGAAGGAACGAGAACCGTCACAACAACTCGGACAACTTCATCGTCACCCCCGGCGTGAGCGACGGGGCGCACCACCTTCACGACTACGTGGGCAACCTGACGACGGACGGATTCTCCACCGACGAGAGCCTGGCCGCAGGCGGTACGACCTGCCAGCGCGGCGACAAGTCCGCGTACTTCTGGCCCGTGCTCAGGGACCGCACGTCGAACGAGAACGCCGACGACGAGCACGGCAACATCGGCCGGGTGCTGACGGCCCGCTCCGTTCAGCTCCAGTTCCGCGGCAACGCGAGCTCCCAGGTCACGGCCATGCCGAGGTTCCTCAGGCTGATCACCGGCGACGCCAAGGCCGCGACGAACGGCGGGGGCAACGCCCGCGCCGCGTGGACCTGCACGGGATTCCAGAACCGGATCACCGACAAGTACCCGCTGTGCCCGCGCGGCAGCCAGGTCGTCCGGATCCTGGACTTCCCGAGCTGCTGGGACGGCCAGAACATCGACAGCGCCAACCACCGCACGCACGTGGTCTTCCCCGGCCAGAGCGGCGCCTGCCCCCAGGGCACCCAGGCGGTTCCCCAGCTGCGCATGACCCTCGCCTACTCGGTGCCGCAGGGTCAGTCGTTCGCCGTGGACGCCTTCCCTGAGCAGAAGCACAACCCGATCACCGACCATGCCGACTTCGCCAACGTCATGCCCGACAACCTGATGCGCGTCGTCGTCGACTGCATCAACCGGGGCCGCCGTTGCTGATCTGACACCCGGCCGGACCACCCCCTTCCCGGGGGCGGTCCGGCCGTTCGGCTCTGATCATCCGGTGGCGAAACGCTCGGGGCGGAAGTCCTTCAGGAGCGGATGCCTGGTGCCGGTGAGCACCTCGTAGGCGGTGAGCTCGCCGGCGATGAGTCCCAGCGTCGCCCCCGAGTGGGTGAACGCCACATGGCACCCCGGCACCGCCTCCAGCTCGCCGAACACCGGCTCGCCGTCCCCCGGAATGGGTTTGCGGCCGAGCCGCCACGACGCCGCCCGGAGGGAGACCTCCCCCTGGAGCAGGGCGGACGCCTCGGCTAGAAGTTCCTTGACGTACGCCTCGTCGATCGAGCAGGAGCCGTCCTCGTGCTCGACGATGTGCTCCTCGTACCAGGAGTGGTCGATCGCGAACGTCGAGCCGGGATGGGGCCGCATCGCGGCACGTGGGGTGTTCAGCACCGTCACGGCCTCGGTCTCGACCGGCTCCGTGACGACGAGCATGGACAGCGGGGACGCGTCCGGGAGGTTCACGCCGAGCTCCGCGAGCACGGAAGAGGTCTGCGCGCCGCAGGCGACGACGACGGCGTCACCGCTCCAGGACGTGCCGTCGGCGGTGCGTACGCCGCGTGCCCGGCCGTCCTCCACGATCACCGAGCAGCGGCCCGCGCCGGTGACGAGCCGTCCCCCGCGCCGGACCAGCTCGTCCGCGAGCTCCTGGATCAGGTGCGGCAGGGAGACCCAGCCCTCGCCCGGGTTGTGGATCGCGAGCCCGCCACGCGGACCCGGCCGCACCCCGGCCACCCGCCCGCCGACGTCCGCCCGGTCGAGGAGGTGGGACTCGTAGCCGCGGTCGATCTCGTGCTCATGCCGGGCGCGGGTCCGCTCGGCGCCATCGGGGGTCGTCCACCACAGGCCGCCGTCGAACCGCAGCCACTCCAGGGACGGGTCGGCGGCGAACCGCGTGCGGTAGCGGTCGATGCCGAGCAGGCGCAGGAGATGGTACGGGCCGGACCGCGCGCCCGCCGAGTTGAGCCAGGACAACGAGCGGCCCGACGCCCCGCTGGCCAGCTCCGCCTCGGTGACCAGGACGACCTCGGCGCCGCCCCGCACGAGGTGCGCGGCGGTGGACACGCCGAGGATGCCGCCCCCGAGGACGACGACGCGCGCGGGCGCGGTGGGATCTGTCACGTGACTCCCTCACTTCTTCGCGTTGGTGTGCGCGCGCTCGATGACGTCCAGGACGTCGACCGCGTCACCGGGATCGACGGGCAGGTCCGCGCCGTCGCGCAGGGCGAGCGCGAGCAGGCGGTAGAACTCGGCGTAGCTCCCGCGCTCGGGCTCGACGGGCGTCGTCTCGCCGCCGTGGCCCAACCGGCCCCAGCTGTCCTCGGGCTCCCGTCCGAACGCCGGGTCGGCCGGGCTCGTCCCGGCCTTCAGCGCGGCCTCCTGGCCGTCCAGCCCGTGCTTGACGTACCCGTTCCGCGAGCCCAGCACCCGGAACCGGGGGCCGGGCAGGGCCGCGACGCTGCTCATCGTCAGGCGCGAGCTCACGCCGCCGGCGTGCCGGAGGATCACGACCGTGTCGTCGTCGGCGTCGCAGCCGGGGCGCGGGTCGCGGCGGTTGACGTCGGCCAGGACCTCCGTCACCGGGCCGAACAGCTGCAGGGCCTGGTCGATCAGGTGGGTGCCCAGGTCGTAGAGGATGCCGCCGCCGTCGGCGACGCCGGTCTCGCCCTTCCACCCGCCGAGCCCGTCCGGGCGCCACCACTCGAAGCGGGACTCGAAGGCGTGGACCGTGCCCAGCCGCCCGTCTTCGATCAGGCGCCGCAGGGTGCGGAAGTCGGCGTCCCAGCGGCGGTTCTGGAACACCGTGAGGCGCCGTCCCAGCTCGGCCGCCAGCGCGATCAGCTTTCGTCCTTCGGCGGCGGTCGGCGTGAAGGGCTTGTCGACGACGACGTCCAGCCCCGCCCGCAGGGCGTTCCCGGCCAGCTCGACGTGCGTCTGCGGCGGCGTGCCCACGACGACGAGGTCCAGGTCGGCCGCGTGGGCGGTGACGGCGTCAGCGGTCGCCGCCACCGTGGCGGACGGGTGGGCCGCGCGCGCCGCCGCCTGGCGGTCGGGATGGCCCGTGACGATGAGCCGCAGGTCGTACGCCGGGTCTGCGGCGAGGAACGGCGCGTGGAAGAAGCGGCCGGCCGTGCCGAAGCCGATGACAGCGACGCGAATCGGGGAATCGTTGCGCATGTCTTCCTCAGCCCTCCAGGCCGTAGGCGTCGCGGGCGGTCTCGGCCGAGATGACGCCCTCGCGCAGGTCCTTCTCGACCAGCTCGGGCGCCCGGCACGCCGGCGGGCCGTACCCGCCGGCGCCCGGGGTGGTGATCGTGACGACGTCGCCGGTGTTGAGCACCGTGTGCCCGTGGTCGATGGGCCGGGCACCCTGGCTGACCGCCCAGCCGCCGCTCGCGCCGGGCCCGCCGCCGAACAACCCCCACGGCCGGGACCGGTAGCGGGTGCCGTCCAGCCAGAACCCGATGCCGTCGGCTTCGACCCGCACCACGCGCCTGATGGCCATGCCGCCCCGGAACTCGCCGACGCCGCCGGAGCCGTCGACCAGCTCGTAGGCCTCCACGGTCAGCGGATATTCCTGTTCGAGGCTCTCGACCGGCAGGTTGCTGGTGTTGGTGACGTGCACCTGCACACCGTCGAGACCGTCCTTGGTGGCGCGGGCGCCGGACCCGCCGCCGATGGTCTCCAGGTACACGAAGTACTTGCCGGTCCGCGGGTCGAGCCCGTCGAAGTGGAAGCCGGTGTTCGAGCCGTTGTGCGCGGCCGTGACCCGGTCGGGCAGCGCGGGGGCGAGGGCGCCGTGGATGAGGTCCACGACCCGCTGGCAGGTCTCGGTGCGGGCGTTGACCGCGGCGGGGGCGACGGCGTTCAGGATGCTGCCGCGGGGCGCGTCGATGTGGATCGACCGGATGACGCCGGCGTTGGGCGTGATGTCGGGATCGATGAGCGTCTTCACGGCGTAGTACACCGTGCTTTCGAGCGCGCCGTACACCATGTTGACGCTGGCCCTGACCTGCGGCGGGTTGCCGGAGAAGTCGAAGAAGAGCTCGTCGCCGCGCACGGTGATCGCCACGCGGAGGGTGAGCTCCTCGTCGAGCTCGGGGCAGTCGAAGCGGTCCTCGAACGTGTAGACGCCGTCCGGGACCTCGCGGATGGCGGCCCGGGTCTGGCGGTCGGCGTGGTCGAGCAGCGCCTGCGCGGCGGCGGCCATCGTCGGGATCGAGTGCCGCGCGCACAGCTCCCGGTAGCGGATGACCGCCGCCCGGTTGGCCGCCAGCTGGGCCTGGAAGTCGGACCGGCGCTCGTCGGGGACCTGGCAGTTCAGCAGGATCAGATCGAACAGGTCCGTCTGCAGCTCCCCCGCGCGCAGCAGGCGTACCGGCGGGATGCGCAGGCCCTCCTGGAAGATGTGCGCGTGCCCGCGGTCGCCGAAGTCGGCGTGGTGGGCCAGGTTCGCCGCCCAGGCCACCAGCCGGCCGTCGTCGAAGATCGGGCAGGCGAGCACGATGTCGGGGATGTGGGTTCCGCCGCCGCTGTGGGGGTCGTTGGCGACGAACGTGTCCCCGTCGGCGATCTCATCGACGGCGTAGCGCTCCACGATCTTCCCGACCACGCCCATGAGGACGCCGAGGTGCGCCGGGTTGTGCTCGCCCTGCGCGATCAGCCGGCCCTCGGCGTCGAAGAACCCGGCGGTGCAGTCGCGGCGTTCCTTGATGTTCGTGCTGTACGCGGCCCGCACCATGGTCTCGACCATCTCCTCCACGATGGAGGCGAGGGCCGCTCCGATGACCTCGACGGAGATCGGGTCCAGCGGGGTCGTGTCGGTGGTGTTCATGACGCTCCGGGTGCTCACAGGTGGATGACGAGGTTGCGATGGGCGTCGACCTCCGCGGTGGAGCCGGGCAGGACGAGGGTGGTGGTGTCCATCTGCTCGACGATCGCGGGGCCCTCGACGACCGTCCCGGGCGCGAGCGCCGCCCGGTCGTGGACCAGGCACTCGTGGAAGCCGCCCAGCTCGGGCAGGTAGACGGCGCGCTTGCGGGGCTGCTCCCCCTCGGGACGGCCGCCGACGACCGGGCTCGACGACGGCCGCGCGTCGATCTCACCCCAGGCCTGTACGCGGAACGTGACTGCCTGGACGGGGCTGCCGGGATTGGCATAGCCGTAGGCCCGCTCGTGCGCCGCGGCGAAGTCGTCGAGCGCGGCCGCCACGCTCTCCGCGGTGACCGGCCCGGCAGGGAAGGCGACGGTCAGCTCGTGGTTCTGGCCCGCGTAGCGGAGATCCACCTGGCGGCGCGCGCCGCGGGCCCGCTCTTCGATGTCGCTCGCCTCGAACCATTGCTCCGCCTGCGCGTCCAGCTCGGCGAAGACGGCCGCGACGTCGCCTGCCGACGGGTCCGCCGCGCCGAGTGCCATCGGCATGACCGCGGTACGCGAGAAGTCGCTCCTGACGTCGGTGAGCAGCAGGCCGAGCGCCGACAGCGCCCCCGGCGACTCGGGCACGAGGATGGTCGCCATGCCGAGCTCCGCCGCCAGCCGGGAGGCGTGCAACGGGCCGGCCCCGCCGAAGGGCACCATGACGTAGTCGCGCGGATCGTGGCCCCGCTGGACGGAGATGACGCGGATCGCCCGGGCCATGTTGGCGGTGACCACCCTGATGATCCCCTGCGCCGTGTCCTCGACGCTCATGCCGAGCTCAGCGGCCAGCGTGCCCACCGCCCGGCGCGACGCCTCCGGGTCGATCTTCATGCGCCCGCCGAGGAAGTACTCCGGGTTGAGGACCTGCAGGACGACGTTCGCGTCGGTGACCGTGGGCAGGTCCCCGTGGCCGTAGCAGGCGGGGCCGGGGAAGGCTCCGGCGCTCTGCGGGCCCACCTTGAGCAGGCCGCCGCTGTCCAGGCGCGCCACCGAGCCGCCGCCGGCGCCGACGGTGTGGATGTCGAGCATGGCCGTACGGATCGCGCGTCCGTCCAGGTCCAGGCCGGAGCTGGTCCTGGGTGCGCCGGACTGGACGAGGGAGACGTCGGTGGACGTGCCGCCCATGTCGAAGGTGATGATGTCCGGATGTCCGGCGGCGGTCGCCAGGCGCGCCGCGCCGACGACTCCCGTACTGGGGCCTGACAGGACCATGCGGACGGGGTACTTCTCGGCCTCGGCGAAGGACACCACGCCGCCGTTGCTCTGGGTGACGTACGGCCGCACCGCGAGCCCCTTTTCGCCCAGTCTTTCCCGCAGCCGCGCCAGGTAGCCGGAGACCTTCGGGCCGAGGTAGGCGTTGGCGACGACGGTCGACAGCCGCTCGTACTCGCGGAACTCCGGCAGCACCTCGGACGACAGGGAGACGTAGGCGCCGGGGAACTCCTCCTCGATCCACCGCGCGAGGTGCCGCTCGTGGTCGGGGAGGACATAGCTGTACAACAGGCACACGGCGACGGCTTCGGCCCCCTGGTCGCGCAGCCGGCGGATCTGCTCGCGGACCTCGTCCTCGTCGAGCGGGGTCCGCACGGTGCCGTCGTGCCTGACCCGTTCGGTGACCTCCAGGCGCAGGTCGCGTGGCACGAGAGGGGCGGGCTTGTCGGCCTGGAGGTCGTACAGCCTGGGGCGGCGGCCGCGGGCCAGCTCCAGCAGGTCGCGGAAACCGCGGGTGGTCAGCAGGCCGGTCCGCGCGCCGGTCTCGGTCAGGAGCGCGTTGGTGCCGACGGTCGTGCCGTGCGCGAAGTAGGAGATGTCGGCGAATCGGCCGTCGCCGGCGATGCGGAGCAGCTCGGAGACGCCGTCGATGATCGCTTTGCCGGGGTCCTCCGGGGTGCTGGAGACCTTGAAGACGCGTAGTTCGTTGCGTTCTGTGTCGTAGAGACAGATGTCGGTGAAGGTGCCGCCGGTGTCGACACCGATGCGAAGGGCCATCGCCTTCGTTTCCTCTCGCCGGAGTTCGGCAGTTGCGACGTTCTTCGGGAGAACGTTCTCTGAACGTAGCCACCGATGCGCGGCACCGTCAAGGCGGCGATCGCCCCGCGCCGGGTCTCGCCGAACCCCCGGGGCTCGCTCACGGCGCTCGCGGTCACGGGGTTCGCGGTGGACGGGCCGAGCGGGACGCGGGCCGGCGGGGGCCCTGGGGCCGCGGCAGCGGGCGGGCCGGTGTGTCAGGCGGGGGGTGCCGCGACCGAGCCGCGGACGATCAGGGACGACTGCAGGATCGTCTCGCTGGGGGCGCTGCGCGGGCCCGGGCCGGCCAGCCGGCCGAGGAGGACCGTGCCGGCCGCGGCGCCGAGGTCGTACGCCGGCTGCGCGACCACCGACAGCTGCGGGCGCACCAGGGTGCTCCACTCGTGGTCGTCGAAGCCCATCAGGCTGATGTCCTCCGGGCAGCGCCGGTCACCGTCCATGATGGCGCGGAAGGCTCCCCCGGTCATGACGTTGGTGGTCGCGAAGACGGCCGTCACGTCCGGCCTGGTGACGAGCAGGTCGCGCACCCGCTCGCACGCCGCGTCGGCGTCGTCGCAGCGCAGGACCCATCCCGGGTCGCAGGTGACGCCCGCCTCGTCGAGCGCGTCCAGGTAGCCCTTGAACCGCAGCGAGCTGGGGAACTCCGCCGCGCTCCTGCGCCGCCGGGAGGAGGGGCCGTCGCCGGGCGTGGCCGAGGTCACCACCGCGACCGCGCGATGCCCCAGGCCCAGGAGATGGCCCACGGCCCGTTGCGCGGCGGCCCGGTTGTCGAGCAGCACCGAGTCGACGGGCCCGGCGCCGTCGTTGCGGCGGTCGAGCAGCACCAGCGGAACGCCCGCCTCGCGGACCCGGCGCAGGTGGCCGCCCTCGGAGACGCTGGCCGAGGCGACGATCATGCCGTCGACGCGCTTGGCCATCAGCGCCTCCACCGCCGAGCGCTCCCGCGCCAGCTCCATCCTGGTGCTGACCAGCAACATCTCGTAGCCGGCGGCCCGCGCGCGGTCGGAGATCCCGTTGACCGCGCGGGCGAAGAAGGGGTTTTCGATGTCGCTCACGACCACGCCGATGACGCGGGTCGAGCCGGTCACGATGCTGCGCGCCACGTCGTTGGCCCGGTAGCCCAGCCGTCGGGCCGAGTCCTGCACCCGCCGCACCAGCTCCGGCGACGGGGTGCCGTAGCCGCCCAGCACCCGGCCGGCCGTGGCGGGCGACACTCCGGCGTCACGCGCGACATCGATGATCGTCGGTCGCCCAGCGGCCACGTACAGCGCCTCCCCCGCTCCGATGGTGGCGGCCCGTCCACGGCCTCGACGATCATCGTAGCGGCCCGCACTTGAATACTAGGTGACGAGTGCTTGACACATCGTCACGCCTGATTCTAGCTTCATGGGAGAACGTTCTCCCGACTGTGCCACCCATGCGCGGTCCGCCACCGCCCGGACGCGGCACCCGCCACGACGACCCGCGCCCGCCGCGCCAGGCTTTCACCAGCGAAGACTACCCGCGCCGACCAGCTCGTCCGCGCCGGCGGCGGGCCCCTCGACCACCTTTTACGTCGCCGCCGCATCCACCGTTCCACGAGGAGACCCCATGAGCACCCCCGTAGCCAACGACCCGGACGTCGTCCACACACCACGGGCTCGCCGGCGCCTGTTCGCCTCCACCATGATCGGCAACGCCGTCGAGTACTACGACTTCACGCTGTACGGGACGCTCGCCGCGGTCATCGCCTCGCACTTCTTCCCGGAGGGTGAGACCACGGCCGCCCTGCTGGCGGCGTACGTGGGGGTGGCGCTCTCCTACTTCATCCGGCCCATCGGCGCGATGGTCCTCGGCCCGCTGGCGGACCTGAAGGGCAGGCGGCCCGTCCTCGTCCTCACGATCGTGCTGATGACGGTCGGCACGGCGGGCATCGGGCTGCTGCCCACGTACGCGGCCGCCGGGGTCGTGGCGCCGGTCCTGCTGCTGACCGCGCGGGTCGTGCAGGGCCTCGGGGCCAGCGTGGAGTTCACCACCGCGGCGAACTTCCTGCTGGAGCACGAGGACCGGCGGCGCCGCAACTACGTGCTGGGCACCCTGAACTCCACCGCGTCGATCGGGTCGTTCCTCGCGGCCGGGGTGGCGTTCCTCCTGACCCAGACCATGTCGGCGGAGGCCTTCGCGAGCTGGGGCTGGCGGATCCCGTTCCTGCTGGCGATCCCCCTGTCCGCGGTGGCGGTCTACATCCGCAAGCGGCTGAGCGAGAGCCCCGAGTTCGAGGCGGTGCAGCGCCTCACCGAGCAGCAGAAGGTCCCCCAGACCCCGCTGCGGACGGCGGTGCGCTACTACTGGCCCGACATGCTGCGCTCGATCGGGCTGAGCGCGGGCCAGCGGATCGGGTCGTTCGTCATCCAGGCGTACTTCGTCACCGCGCTGATCAGCGCCGGCTTCCCCACCTCGCTCGCCCTGCTCGCGTCGATGATCACGTACGTGGTCGGCCCCGTGCCGAGCATCTACGGCGGCCACCTCGCCGACAAGTACGGCGCCCGCGTGCCCCTGCTCATCGGCTACGGGCTGTTCATCGTGCTGACGGTGCCCACGTTCATCGGCATCGGCAGCGGCTCCATCCTCATCGCCGTGCTGGCGGTCGTGGGCTTCACGATCATCAACAACATCATCTCGGCGCCGATGATGGCGGCCGCCATACTCAGCTTCCCCCCGGAGGTCCGCTCCAGCGCGGCGGCCCTGAACTTCAACGTCGCGACCTCGCTCATCGGCTCGACCGCCGGTCTCGTCGCCGTCTGGCTGCACGACATCACCCAGAGCGACGTGACCTTCGGCTGGTACATGACCGCCTTCTGCCTGCTGTCCTTCCTGATCGCCATCTTCGCGCTGCCGACCGGCGCCCGCCGCGAGCTCCCCACGAACCTCCTGGCCGAGCGGAAGTGACCGCTACATCGTCGCCTCCGACACCGAGCGGCGGACCGACCCCTTGTCGTCGGAGGTGACGCCCAACCGCATGATCATCTGCGGGTACTCGTCCGAGCAGAGCTCGTGGCGCAGGAACTCGCGCAGCAGATCCATCTCCAGCGCCTGCGTGTGGAAGGCGGCGCTGACACCGTAGGCGGCGGCCTCCAGCAGGACGTGCTGCAGCGCCTGCCCGGCGTCGATCCACTCCTGGCGGCCGTCGCCCCGCGTGGTGAGCAGCGCCACGACTCCGGCACACGTCTCGGTCCGCTGGTCGGCCTGGCTGCCCCAGTCGTGCCCCCAGGAGTAGTCGCGCTGGGGGAAGTCCGGGTCCGTGCGTACCGCCTGGCGGGGGTAGCCCTCGGCGGGCACCCCGTCCTTGCGGGCGCTGCCCGGCGGCCGGGCCCAGCGGACCACCTCCAGGCTGAAGCGGCGGTCCTGCGCCTGGATGCCCTGCGCGGCCTGGGTGAGGGCGGCGATGACCCTGACCGCGTCCGGGGAACGGACGGGGGTCAGCCTGGCGCCCTCCTCCATGGCCGCGCGGGTCAGCCGTTCGATCAGCCTGTCGGGCACCGGCACGTCGGCGAAGCCGGCGCGGTGGGTGCGGCGCCGCTCGATCTCCTTGCCGAGAGTCTTGAGGGACTCGTCGGGGGCCATTTCGGCGCCCGGCCGGAGCCTGGCGAGCAACGAGGGGCGGTCCGGGTCCGGCAGCGTACGCACCACGGGCTCCCAGCCTTCGCAGCGCATGGCCGTACGGAGGGTGTAGAGCGCCGCGCCGCAGCTGATCAGCAGCTCGCGGCCGGAGGTGTCGCTGACGCGCAGTTTTCTGTCCGGGTCCGCCCGCAGGCTGATCTCCTCCCCCGAGGTCGTGAAGATCCAGGGCTGCGTGTTGTGTATGGACGGCGCCCAGCGCGCGGCCTCCAGCGCGGTGTCGATCGCGTGCTTCGCCGATAGGACAGCCATGGCTTCCACCTCCGTCGGGCCCTCTGTCCAGCCCATCACACCCTCCGCTTCCGGATCAGGGCCGAAGGTCCCCGGCCGCCAGGGCCGTCAGGCCCTCTATCGGCGGTGACGAAGGGACTTTCGCCTCTAACGCGGAGGTGGCACCAGCAGGGAAGTTAAGGGTATGCAGCTCGATTCGTCCGGACTTCAGGTGCTCTCCCGCGAGGAGTGTCTAGGCCTGCTGTCCACGACCCCCATCGGCCGGATCGTGTTCACCGAACATGCCCTGCCGGCCGTGCAGCCGGTCAACTTCCACCTCGACGGCCGCTCCATCGTGATCCGGACCTCGATCGGGTCGAAACTGGCGGCCGCCACGCGGCACGCCGTGGTGGCCTTCGAGGCCGACGAGTTCGATTCCGAGCTGCGTACGGGCTGGTCCGTCACCGCGGTCGGGCAGGCGCGGGCCGTGACGGACCCGGACGAGATCCACCGGCTGGCGGCGCTGCCGTTGACCACCTGGGTGCCGGGGAACCGGGACCACTACATCGTGGTCGACGCCCAGGAGGTGTCCGGCCGGCGCATCACCCCCTGAGGGCGCTGCTGTTCGCGCGTTTGACGAATCCAGGAAAAAGCGCGGGATTCATAGCAAGCCATCAGGCAACAGTAATAGCAACATCACTGTCTGTAATCGGGGTGAAGCAATGCGCAAAGTGATCATTCTGACTGTGGCCGTGGCCGCCGCTGCCGCGCTGACGATGGCGGGCCTGGCGGTCCTTCGAGGCGACTCGCGTTCGGCCAAAGCCCGCTAGGCGGACCTGGGGCCAGGACCCCGAAGTCCCGCAGTTCGCGTCGCGGGCTGCGGGAAGGTCGCGGGCTGCGGGAAGGCCGTCACTTCCGCATCCCGCACGGCATGCTCCAGCCCTTGAACCAGTGGGCCAGGTACCGCTGCATCCGGAACATCTCGGCATGCCGGGTGTCGCGCATCCTGACGGCGAAGCCGGCGGTCTCGGCGTGCGTTGCCCGCCCGGACATCAGCAGTTGCTGGGACATCGACACCGCGGCCATGTGATGCGGAATCATGTCGAGCAGGAACGCATTGTCCAGCGCGTCGCCCGACAGCTCGGACAGATCGCGGATCATCGGCTGGTAGCCGGTCGCCATCCCCGAACGCCCTGGATACCACTTGTCCAGCCAGGCCCTCATCGTGGCGATGTCGGCGCTCTGCCGGGCGATGATCGAGGCTCCGAGAGCGCGCATCTGCGGCCGGTCCGAGCGCCGCAGTTGCCGGGCCGCCGTCACGGCTTCTTGATCGTGAGCCACCATACGGGCCAGATAGCCGGCCTCGTCGGTGACGTTCATGCTGCGCGTCGACCCGTACGGCCCGGTCAGGCTCCGCTCCGTCGGTGTGGCGTTGCGCTGCTCGACGATGGCCTGCTGGGCGATGCCGGTGGCCGTTGCGGCAAGGCCGGTGACCGCGACGGCCGCCAGCGCGGAACCGGCCGCGATCCCCGCCACTGCCGAACGTTTCATCTCGGCTCCCCGTGTTCGATTCCCCTTCCTCTCCTATGCTCCGGGGTGGTTCACCGCGCCCGACAGGGCCTTATGCCCCATACGATCAGGACCAACGTCCTTCCACCGGAAGCCGATCTCATAGGGGGATCAGCCAGCACAGCCGCGTCCCGCCCGCTTCGAGCGTCGTGAGCTCCGCGCTGCCGCCCAGCCGGGTGGCGCGTTCCTCGATGTTGCGCAGGCCGCTGCGGCGTCCCGGCTCCCCCAGGCCGACGCCGTTGTCCGTCACCACGAGCGCGAGCCCGCCGCCCACGGCCTCGACCAGGACATCGACGCTCGTCGCGCGGGAGTGGCGGACCACGTTGGACAGGGCCTCGCGCAGCACGGCCAGCAGATGACCGGCGACCGGCTCGGGCACCAGCGCGTCGATCTGCCCTTCCATGCGCAGGCCCGGCATGAAGCCCAGGTGGCCCGAGGCGCCCTCCACCAGCTCCACGATCCGGCCCCGCAGGCTGGGAACGGGCTGCTCACCGGAGCCCTGCAGCGCGAAGATGGACGAGCGGATCTGCCGGATCGTCCCGTCCAGCTCGTCGATCGCGTGCTGGACCCGCTTGGCCGCCTCCGGCCGCTCCACCAGCCGGATCGTGCTCATCAACGTCATCGCGGTGGCGAACAGCCGCTGGATGACCACATCATGGAGATCTTTGGCGATGCGATCGCGATCTTCCAGCAGTCCGAGCCGCTCGGCGTCCCTGCGCGACTCGGCCAGCTCCAACGCGATCGCCGCCTGACCGGCGAACGACTGCAGCACCTGCTCGTCCGCTCCGCTGAACGGCAACCGCCCGCTCCGCTTGGCCAGCACCACCACCCCGCGCACGTCCGGCGCGCTGCCGAACGGCACCATCATCACCGGCCCGTAACCCAGCCGCCGCAGCGGCGAGCCGGGGCGCGGGCCGCTCTGCATGTCCGGGTCGGACATCGCCTCGCCCTGGACGAACACGTCCCCCGCGAGCGTCTCCGACACCACGAAGACGGCGCCCAGCAGCTCCTGCGCGCCCTCGCCCTCCGCGAACTCCACGATCAGCGTCTGCCTCGACGGCTCCGGCAGGAGCACCTCGACCAGGTCCGCATCGGTCATCGCGAGGGCGGAGTCGGCCACCAGGCTCAGCGCCTGACGCGGGTCGGCGCCGGACAGCAGGCGCGTGGTGACGTCGGACGACGCCTGCAGCCAGGTCTCCCGCCGCCGGGACTCCTCGTACATGCGGGCGTTGTCCACGGCGACGCCGGCCGCGGTGGCCAGCGCCACGACGATGGCCTCGTCCTCCTCGTCGAACTCTCCGCCGCCGCGCTTCTCGGTCAGGTAAAGGTTTCCGAAAACTTCCTCGCGCACCCGGATCGGGACGCCGAGGAAGGTGCCCATCGGCGGATGCCCCTGCGGGAAGCCGTACGACTCCGGATGGTCGGCGATGCGGCCCAGCCTGAGCGGCCGCGCGTCCTTGATCAGCAGGCCCAGCAGGCCCAGGCCGTGCGGCCAGTGCTCGATCCTGGCGATCTCCTCCTCGGTCAGCCCCACCGGGATGAACTGGATGAGCGTGTTCTCGTGGCCGATCACGCCCAGCGCGCCGTAGCTGGCGTCCACGAGCTTGGTCGCGGTCTCCACGATGCGGCGCAGCACGGTCTCCAGATCGAGCTCGCTGCCCACCGACACCACGGCCTCGAGCAGTACGTGCACCCGATCCCGGGTGGCCAGCACGGTATTGAGCCGAACCTGCAGCTCGGCCAGCAGCTCGTCGAGCCGCACGTGCGGCATCACCGGAAGATGCTCGCTCCCCACATCTCCAAGTGTCGCACCAGGTCGGCGGCGGTGTCTCTCGCGGCGCTCCCGGCATCGGATAGCGTCGTAAGTGTGATTCGTGTGTTCCTCGTCGACGATCACGAGGTCGTCCGGCGGGGCGTCGCCGCGTTGCTGGAATCCGAGGACGACATCGAGGTCATCGGGGAGGCCGGCACGGCCGAGTCCGCGATCGCCCGCATCGCCGCGCTGAAGCCCGACGTGGCGGTGCTGGACGTGCGGCTGCCGGACGGCAGCGGCGTGGACGTGTGCCGCGAGGTGCGCTCGAGGGTGCCGGGGCTGGCGTGCCTGATATTGACGTCGTTCGCCGATGACGACGCGCTGTTCGAGGCGGTGATGGCCGGGGCGGCCGGCTACGTGCTCAAGCAGATCCACGGCTCCGACCTGGTCGGCGCGGTCCGCACGGTCGCCGCGGGGCAATCGCTGCTCGACCCGCAGACCACCGCCGCCATGCTGCAGCGCCTGCGTGACCAGGCCGCCAGGAAGGATCCCCTCGCCGCGCTGTCGGAGCAGGAACGGCACATCCTCGACCTGATCGGCGAGGGGCTGACCAACCGGCAGATCGGCGAGCAGTTGTTCCTGGCGGAGAAGACGGTCAAGAACTACGTGTCCAACCTGCTGGCCAAGCTCAACATGCAGCGCCGCACGCAGGCCGCCGCGCTGGCGGCGCGCCTGCGGGACAACCGTCCCGAATAACCCGCCGGCGGGCGGGGGGACAGCGTTCAGGGCGCGTCTCCCACGGTGGAGGCCGGGGGAAGGACGGGTTCGAGGTGGAACATCCCGGTGACCACCTCATGGGACCCTTCGGCGGGGCGGAGACGTCCGGCGACGGCCAGCAGCACGTCATGAGCCGTGACCAGGCCGATCAGCCCGCCGCCGTCGACCACCGGCACGGCGTCGCACCCGGCGTCCAGCATCGCCGCCGCGACCCGGGTCAGCGGGGTGTCCGGGCGGACCACCGGCCTGCGCTCACACCCGAGCAACATCCGTACCTGACGGCTGGACTGCTCCTCCGGCCCGCCCGACCAGGACGCCGCCACCTGCTCACGCGTCAGGATGCCGAACACGTGCCGCCCCTCGACGACCGGCAGGTGGTGAACGTCGGCGCGGCGCATCAGCTCCCAGGCCATCAACGGCGACTCGTCCGGCTTGACCGCCACCAGGACCCGGCTCATCACCTCCTCGGCGGCCAGCATTTCGACGGTCATGACCCCTCCTCTCTCCCACCTCTACCTTTACGACGGCGAGCCCGCCGCGCCCGGGGACGAAGTCCCGAATGGGGGTGACATTGGTCCCCATCTCGCGTCATTCAGGCGAGTGTCGCGTCGGCGAGCAGCTGGGCGAATCGACGGGGAGTGCCGGCCTGGGACCACATCGTCCGCTGCCGGGCCGCACCCGTCCCCCGGCAGGCCAGCCGGTGGAGCAGCAGGGCGATCGGTTCGGGCTCGGGCAGGCGCGGCAGGAGGAGCTCCAGCAGGTCGCGGTGGGTCAGGGACCGCGACGTGTACGGATCGAGGGCCGGCGCGTCCAGGCCGAGGCGGGCGGCGGCGGCCAGCTCGGCGACGATCTGCCGGTCACTCAGCGCCTTGATCGGCACATTTCTTGTCATGTCGGCGATGGCCAGAGCGACGAGCGCCCGCGCCATCGCGGCCAGCAGCACGGTGTCCTCGACCGAGAGGCAGGTGTCCATGACCCGCAGCTCCACGGTCGGGTAGCGCGGTGACAGCCGGGCGTGGAAGTACACGCTCCGTTCGTCCAGGGCCCGGCCGCGGCGGATCAGGTGGCACACGGTGGCGTCGTAGTCGGCCGCCGACCGCCACGCCAGGGGAGGCGCCGCCGTCGGCCAGCGGCTCCACTGCCGGTAGCGGCGGCTGGCCCAGCCCGTGTCCCCGCCGCCGGCGATGGGAGAGTTGGCGCTGAGCGCCAGCAGCGTGGCCAGATAGGGCCGGAGCCGGGTCAGGATCTGCACTCCCAGCTCGCGGGAGGAGATGCCGACGTGTACGTGGCAGCCGCAGGTGCCCGAGCCCGCGACCAGGGCTCCATGGCGGGCCGCCAGCGCCCGGTAGCGGTCGTCGGCCGTGAGAGCGGACAACCCGGGCATGTTTCGCGGGGGAATCCCGCACGCGACGAGATGGCAGCCCAGTTCCCGGGCCGCGCGTGCGGCGAGCGTCCGGTGGCGGGACAGTTCCTCGGCCACCTGCGCCAGGTCCGTGCACACGCCGGTGACCGTTTCGAGCTGGTAGCGCATGGCCTCGGCCTTGACGTGCGGATCGCCGCCGAGCAGCGCCAGGACCGCCGGCGCGGCCAGGGCCGGGCCGCCTTCGGCATGATCCAGCAGCAGGAACTCCTCCTCCACGCCCACCGTCAGCATCCGGACCACAGGGGTGGCGGTGCCATCCGCTCTCATCGCAGCCTCCCCGGAAGCAACCTGCGTACGGGGCGATCGATCCCTTCCCTACCGCACCACGGCGACGGCGCAGCGGGCGTGGTGCAGCATC
The DNA here is from genome assembly GCF_053603495.1 of Nonomuraea sp. NPDC004186. NCBI lineage: Bacteria > Bacillati > Actinomycetota > Actinomycetes > Streptosporangiales > Streptosporangiaceae > Nonomuraea > Nonomuraea sp. NPDC004186. The sequence goes on from NZ_JBSGFQ010000085.1 coordinate 26,319, forward strand.
GCGTGGCTGACCGAGCCCAGCAGCGCCGAGCGGATGACTCCGCGCCCGTGCGAGCCGACCACCACCAGCGCGGCCTTGGCCGAAGCGGTCACCAGAGCGTCGACCGGGTGGGCGCGCCGCACGTCCTCGACCACCTCCACCCCCGGGTACGCCTCCCGGAATCGGGCGATCCGGGCGGCGACGACCTGGTTGGCGGCCGCGGTGACGTCGTCGGGGTCGTAGTTGACCTGTGGGGCGTACAACTGCACCGGCGGCTGCCAGGCGTGGAGCGCGCGCAACGGGCTGCCGCGCAGCTCGGCCTGGCGGAAGGCGAACTCGAGCGCGGGTTCGCACTCCGGCGAGTCGTCGACGCCGACGACCACCTCACCGCGTACGGACTCCTGCTCGCGCCGTACCACGACCACCGGGCAGTGCGCCTGACCGGCCACGTGCAAGCTCACGGAGCCGAGCAGGGCCCCCTCGAACCCGCCCAGCCCCCTGCTGCCGATGACGATCTCGGTCGCGTCCTTGGCCTGCTCCCGCAGGGCCACCGCCGCGGGCCCCTCGACGACCTCGGTCGACACCTCGACGTCCAGCTGGCGCTCCCCCGCCAGCTCGGCCGCCTCGGTCACCATCGTCTGCGCCATGCGGTCGAGCACGTCCGGCTCGGGAGCGGCGTGGAACCTCGAAAAACGGTACGAATCGCGGTTCACGGCGTGCACGATGCGCAACGGCTCGTGCCTGCGCTTCGCGTCATCCACCGCCCAGGCCACCGCCGCGCACGACGCCCGCGATCCGTCGACACCTGAAATGATCATGTCGGCCCCCCTCTCCCCCCATCGCACCGCACGCGACCTCGCCGCCCCAGGGCCATAAGTCCCTCATGGACAGGGCCAACGACCCGGCGTCCGACGGCCGTGAAAGGGCTCGTCAAGGGGCCTTCCAGGGGCCTGGCGCGCTGCCGGCCGGCTCGCGCGCGAGGAGCCCGCCGAGAGCGGCGGCGAGGACGGGCAGCGCGACGACCACGGCCGCGATCGCCGGCCTCGTACGGACCAGGCCGGCGATCGGAGCGCGCCGATGGGCGGCGTGATCGCCGGTCACGCCGCCCATCGCCGGTCAGGTGAGGAAGCTGCCGTAGGGGCCGTTCAGCATGGCGTTCTTCTGCGTCTGGTTGAAGATGCAGTTCGGGTAGGAGTAGAAGGTCGCCGACATGCACGTCCCGTCGGTGGAGGTGGCGTCGGGCAGGCCGAACGCGTGCCCCAGCTCGTGCACCATTCCGCCGTACCACCGGTTCATCGCGCCGTTGATCCCCGCGGCGCCGTCGGCGTCGTGTCCGCTGAGGATCACCCAACCGTTGCCACCGCCGCCACCGGCGCCGTCGCCTTCGGCGCTGATCTCGCCGACGTTGACCCAGCGGTTGTCCGGTGCGCCGAGACCGAGCTTACGGCGCAGCTCGGCCTGCATGTTGCACACCGTCCACCAGTACTTCTCGCCGCAGTTCGGCGTGTTCTCGTACCAGGTCCGCGGCTGGTCGCCGTTGACGACCTCGACGACCGGGTTGTTCAGCGTGAACGTCTTGCCCAGCTGCTGCTTGAAGAAGCGCTGCGCCTCCTGCATGACCTTCGCGATGCCGTCCGGGTAGCGCTGGTCGTAGGCCACGTCCGAAGGCTTGAGCCAGTAGACCCGCACGGTCCGCGACGGCGGCGGGCCCGACGTCGGGGTCACGGTCGGAGTCACGGTCGGAGTCACCGTGGGAGTCACCGTGGGGGTGGGGGTCACGGTGCCCGTGCAGGTGACGCCGTTGAGGGTGAAACTGGCCGGCACCGGATTGGTGGAGTTGTTCCACGTGCCGTTGAACCCGAACGAGGCGCTGCCGTTCGTCGGCAGGGAGCCGTTCCAGCCGGCGTTGGCGGCGGTCACCGCGCTGCCGTTCTGCGTCACGACGGCGTTCCATGCCTGGCTGACCGTCTGCGAGGCGGCGAAGCTCCAGCGCAGGGTCCAGCTCGTGAGTGGATCACCGAGGTTCTTGATCGCGACGTTGGCGCTGAAGCCGCCGGCCCACTGCGAGCCCAGGGTGTAGGTGACCTGGCAGCCGGCCGCGGCCGCGTGCGCCGTGATCGTGCTCGCCACCGCGGCGCCGGCCATGCAGACGGCCAGGACCCCGGCGATGAGGCCCCTGCGTAATCCTCGTAAGTGCATCCGCCTTCTCCGTGTGAGGGGGAGCCCGAAAAATGTGAACCTTAACAACGAGCACGGTGATGATCCATGCCGAGCCTGTCAATGAGCGTCGGCGGGAGGCTGCTACGGACGTGGGGAAATGCTTTTGGGACTCTGAAAGTTTCAGGCCGACAGATGCTCGCGCAGCAGCGCGAAGAACGTGTCGCCGCGGACGATCTCGAACGGATCCCCCAGGAGCCCCGCGAGCTCGGCGATGTCGGCAGGCGTCCAGTTCCAGGCGTTGACCGCGCCGGCGATGAACAGCGGCGCTCCCCCGTCCCATCCCTCGATCCGCCGCACCAGCGTGTCCCGGTACTCCTGCGCCTTGCCCTGCGGCGAGAAGTTCCCGATCACGGGCAGGCCCGCCGGGTGGATCAGCAGGTCGCCGGTCTCCCACGACTGGATGATGCCGCGCACCGGGGTGTCGCGCCGGTAGGCGGCGACGATGCGCTCGTCGAAGGCCACCCAGCCGCCGCCCTCGGGCTTGCGGTGGTTGTAGGCGTAGACGAGATCCATGCCGGTACGGCGCAGGAAACGGCCGGTGAGCCGCGTGTACGCGGCCAGCGCCGCCGCCGGCCAGGACCCCGGGTAGGTGTAGCCGGCGCCGGACGGGCCGGCCACGAGCAGGTCGTTCGCGGTGGCCGTGCGCTGGTAGTACGCCAGCAGCGCGGGCCCGATGTCGGCCAGCAGCGGGCTGACCGTCCAGTTGACCGGCACGCCGCCGCGCTTGGGGTCGTCCCAGATCTCGCGCATCCGGCGCTGGCAGTACTGGATGTTGTCGCCCTCACCGACCGTGAGCGTGAGGTAGACGCGAGCGCGTAACGTGGCCGGCGGTCGCGGGCGTACCCGGTCGGAGATCCTGGCGGAGACCCCGGCGTGGACGGTGGCGTTCATGTAGTAGTCGGCGGGGACCACCTCGACGCCGTGCTGCGAGGCCCGGTCGACCCCGCCCCACTCGCCCGCCACGTCGTTGGAGAACCAGCCCGCGTACGGCGTGGCGGGCTCCACCCGGCCGAAGATCTCGTCGAGCAGCTCACCGGTGGCGCCGCTGGGCGGCAGCCAGAAGACCATGGCCCGGGTGGCCACCGCGTAGTCGCGGAAGTAGGGGAACGGCTCGACCCGGGTGGGCGCGGTCGTCGCGGCCGTGACCAGGTACTGGTTCCACAGGTCCACCTCGACCAGCAGTTGCCGGGCGCCGGGCGGGGCGGTGAAACGGTAGATGAAGTAGTTGCCGCCGTCGGCGAAGCGGTTGTCGTCGCCGCCGATGGCGGAGTTGAGGCCGTCGAAGAGGTAGGGGGCCTCGGCCTCCGTGCCGGGGGTGAACGCCGCGATCTGCGTCCCGTCCGCGGTCACCTTCACCGAGCCCACGGACGCGCCCCAGCCGTCGTCGCCGAGCGAGTCCTGGAAGCGCAGGTAGACGCCGTCCTGGGCGGTCGGCAGCTCCTGGCTCAGGTCGAACGTGCGCACCGCCCGGTTGGAGGAGTCGCGGACGCGCTCGGTCTCCCGCGCGAGCTCGCGCCACCGCACGCCGTCCACCCGCACGGTCCTGGTGGGCGGGAGCCCGGCGAGCAGGGCGTGGGTGCAGCGGGGGAACAGGTGGTCGAGCTGCCAGCGGTACGTGGCCAGGACGTCGGCGGGGTCGAAGCGGCCGCGCAGGTCCACGACGGTACGCAGGCCGTACGCGGCGGCCTGCTCGGCGGTCGCGGCGACGGCGTCCTCCAGACCGGCCAAGGTGGTGGCGACGTTGACGGAGTCGGGGACGTCCGGGTCGTGCAGGATCGCGCCGCGCACCTCGCCGCGGTAGCGGGCGACCAGGTCGAGGGGGCGGTCGTGACGGGTGACCGCCGCACCGGTGCTGGACAGCCAGCGCTGGTCGTGTCCGGCGGCGTCGTAGTTGAAGTAGAGGCGCGGCCGGCGGCGGTTGACGACGCCCTGGAGGGTGGTCAGGAGCAGCTGGTCGTCGCCGTGGAGCGTGGTGAGGTCGGCGAAGTCGAGGTGGGTGGGGCGGCCGAAGTTCGGCAGGAAGGTGGGGAGGGTTCGCGCCGCGGCTGGGCCCTGGACGGTGGGGAGGGTTCGCGCGGCGGCGGGGTCCTGGAAGGTGAGGCCGAGGCCGCCGGCCGCCAGGACCACGCCGTTCGCCCGCAGGAAACTGCGTCGTGACACCATCAACGATCTCCGCTCCTCGTGGGGGGACAAGGATTGACACCGCTGTCAACTGCCTTCGAACGTAACAACGTGACGTGATGTTGTCCATGGTGTAAACCACCTCAGCGCTCCCCGAACACCGCCCGCCCGAGCGGCGGGACGGCTCCGCAGGCGCGGAAGAACCACCGGGTCGCCGACCGCTTCAGCGGGCTGCGCTCGAGCGCGGCGTCGGTGTTGCGGACGACCTCGCGGACGGTGTCGAACCCGTGGCGCAGCATGTCCGCCTCGTAGGCGCGCAACGCCTGCGGCAACGGCTGCTCGCCGCGGTCGGCCGCGGCGAGCGCGGCGCAGAGCCGGGGCGCGTCGCGCAGCGCCGCGTTGCCGCCGAGCCCGCCGACCGGGGGCATGTGGTGGACGGCGTCCCCGAGCCCGGTGACGTTGCCCGTCTCCCACGGCCGGAGCGGCTCGGCGGCGCTGAACTCGGTCTGGTAGAGGGTGTCCGGGGTCGAGTCGGCGAGCAGCCGGCGCAGGTCGGGATGCCAGCCGGCCGTCCGCCGGGCCAGCATCTCCCGCACCGCGGCCGGGTCGGCCTGGGCCTGCGGCGTGAAGTCCACCGGGAGGGAGTCCCGGTGCGCGATGAACGCCCAGAGCACGTAGTCGTCGTCGTGCGCGTCCGCCAGCAGCCGCTCCGGCTCCAGCCCGAGCGCGCGTACCCGGTCACCGAGCCTGGCGGTGATCGCCGCAGGGTCCTCGCGCCTGCGGAAGATCGCGGTGAACAGGAAGTCCCGGCGTGGCCAGAAGACGTTCATGCCGGCGAGCAGCCGCTCCGGCAGCCATCGCCGGTTGTCCTCCGTGAGGAAGAGCTTGCCGGCGACGGCCGTCGCCGGCAGCATGGTGCGGCCGGCCGCCGGATGGAGCTGCGCCCACACCCGGGAGTTGACGCCGTCGGCCGCGACGAGCACGTCGGCGGTCGCGGTGGTGCCGTCGGCGAACTTCGCCGTGACCGTCCCGTCGTCCGCCCGGGCGAAGCCGGTGAACTCCTTGCCGAAGCGGACGACGTCGTCCAGGCCGGCCAGCAGCAGCTTGCGCAGGGTGATGCGGCTGACCGCGTGCCGGCCGGTCGCGGGGTCCAGCGGGTCGCGGTCCCGGCCGTCCTGGCCGAGGCGGACGAGCGTGCGCATCCGTTCGTCGAGGAAGCCGATCCCGGGCCCCGGGTCGCCCGCGGTGGCCACCAGCACCTCCCACAGGGCGGGCGGCAGGCAGGCGTGCAGGGCGACGCTCCCGGCCGGATCGATGTTCAGCCGGAAGCCCTGGAGGCGCGAGTCGGCCGTGCGATCCCGTTCGTACACGGTGACGTCCACGCCGGCTCGCTTCAGGCCCTGCGCCAGGCAGAGCCCGCCGATCCCGCCGCCGATGACGGCGACGTGCAAACGCCGAGGGGACATGAGTTCCTCACCTTTCTGGTAGCGGGCGCGTCAGGGCTGCCCGGCGGGGTTCGCCAGCTCCGCGAGCAGGCGGTCGTGCCAGGTCAGCTCCATCTCGAGCTGCATCAGGGTGTAGTCGAAGGCGACGGCCTCCAGCCTGGTCAGGTGCGGGTCGGCCTCGGCGCGCAGGTTGCGCCAGAAGTCGAGCTGCGCGGCGAAGGCGTCACGCCGTCGCTGGACGGCCGTGCGCAGCTCGTCGGGGCCGATCTCGCCGCTGTGCAGGAGCACCAGCTGGATCGCGTCCGGCCGGAACTTCGTGTCCTCGAGGACGGACCTGATCAGCGAGACCAGCTCGGTCCGGCCCTTGCCGGTGATGCCGTAGACCGTGCGGGCGGGCAGGTTGCCTTCCTGCTCGGTGCGGACCACCTCGACGACGCCTTCGTCCGCCATCCGGCGCAGCGCGCCGTACAACGAGCCGGGCTTGACGTCCGCCCACAGCTCCACCCGGTCCAGCTGAGCGGCGGCCCGGATCTTGTGCCCGTGCATGGGGCCGCCGTCGGCCAGGGCGCCGAGAATGAAAAGGCGTGTTGCTCGCATATGAGTACTCAAACACGAGCACCCACCGCGCCGCAAGTCGGTCAGCGACGGTCGAGGAGGCCCGACTCGCAGGCGAGGGTGACGGCGGGCGCGGGCCCGAAGGCGGCGGGCGACCTGATCGCCCGCGCCCCTCTGCGACCGCCACCGACCGGGCGGTCCGTCCTTACAGCCCCTGGACCGACCGCCACCGACCGGGCGGTCTGTCCTTACAGCCCCTGGACCAGGGCCACGATCACCGAGGTCAGCGCGACCGGTCCCATCACGGCCACCGTCACCACAGTCGCGTTGCGGCCGGGCAACAGGCGGGCGAGGGTGCGCGCGGCGACCTGCCGCACCACGCCCGCGCCGGGCAGCACGAACAGCCCCAGCGTGAACGCTCCGGCGGCCAGGGACTCCGCGTGGCTGGTGCCCAACCGGCCGGACAGGTGCAGGAGGCTCGCGACGACGGTGCCGAACGCCAGCGACAGGAACAGGTGGCCCACCGCGACGAGCGCGGCCCTGCCGAACGGCGGCCGGGTCTCGGCGAAGAAGTGATCGCCGGCGCGCAACGCCAGCGAGAGGGCCGCCGCCACCAGACCCACGGCGACCGGCATGACGACGGTCGCCGCCACCAGCGTCACGAGCACCAGCACCCCGACGAACCCGCTGCCGGCCAGGAACCGCTTGAGCTCGAAGGGCTCCGCGGGAGGCGGGGCCGGGCGGGGCTCCCGCGGCCGGTCGTCGTGGACGGTCGGAGCCGGGGCGGGCACGTAGGGCGGCGGCCGCTCCTCCTGCCGGCTCGGAGCGTATTCGACCGGCGGGAGCAGGTCGGCGACGATGTCCATGGTCAGCGTGCCGCTCGCGATCCGCTTGGTCCTGTCCGGGCGGCCCGCCGGATCGAGCGCCCTGGCCAGCCGCAGCAGCTCCCCCGCGCCGGGCCGCGCCGCCGGATCGACCTGCATCGCCCGGCTCAGCCAGCCCCGCAGCCACGCCGGCGCCTTGTCGATCTGCGCCCGCCCTTCCATGGTGTTGAAGCAGATCGCCTCGAACGTCCCCGTCCCGAACGGCGGCAGCCCCGTGGCCGCGAAGAACACCGTCGAGGCCAGCGCGTGCACGTCGGCCGCCTGGGTGATCTGCGAGTCACGGATGATCTCCGGCGCCAGGTAGCCCGGCGTGCCGACGAACATCCCGGTCTGCGTCAGCCGGGCCGCGTCCACCAGATGCGCGATGCCGAAGTCGATGACCAGCGGCTCGCCGTCGACCAGCATGACGTTGGACGGCTTGAGGTCGCGATGGATCACGTCGGCCGCGTGGATGTCCACCAGCGCCTGGCACAGCCCATGGGCGAGCTTGACGACCTCGCGCGCCTCCAGCGGGCCGTCGGTGAGCACGGTGTCCTCCAGCGTGCGGCCCGCGGCGAAGCGGGTCACCACGTAGGGCCGGTTGCCCGCCAGCTCGGCGTCGATCACCTCGGCCACGTAGCGGCTGCGCACCCGCCGCATCGTCTCCACCTCGCGGAGCAGCCGGTCACGCGACTTGAGATCGGCGGCCACGTGCGGGTGCAGCACCTTGATCGCGACCTCGCGGCCCGCGCCGTCCAGACCGAGGTGGGCCACCCCCATGCCGCCCTCGCCGATCTTCCCGATCACCCGGTACGGGCCGAGATGCTCGTGCGTCTGCGTGCTCATTCCCGACGTCATCCTCCGTTTTCCCCTGGCACGCCGCGCTTCCGTGCGCGACGGCCCGGCCATTCTCCCGCAGCGTTTCCCCCGAGATGCACAGTAAGCGAAGATCGGCCCGAGCGCGGCGCTCCCGGAGGTTTCAGGTGGAGGCGCGGTGAATGACATGCGGGGACAGCGAGGCCGGCGTCAGGCGCGGCTTGCGGCCCGACAGGTTGGCCACGACCGCGTCGGCCAGGGAGCGACCCACCTTCTCCAGGTCGAAGGCGATCGTGCTGAGCGGCGGGTCGGCGGCCTGGGCGAGGGGGATGTCATCGGTGCCGATGACCGCCAGATCGCCGGGGGCGGTGAGCCCGGCGCAGCGCATGCCCATGAGGAGGGCGATCGCGACCTCGTCGTTGTAGGCGCACACGGCGGTCACGGACTCTCGCCGCCAGCGCCTGGCGGCGCGGGCCATGGCGGTGCTGTCGAGCTTGGCGTCGAGCGCGGCCGGCGGGTCGATGCCGGCGTGCGCGCAGGCCTCGGCCACCCCGGCCAGCCGGTCGTCGGCGATCCTGCGGAGCAGCGGGTGCTCGGGCATGGCGTAGCCGAGGCGGCGATGGCCCAGGTCGATGAGGTGCTCGGCCTGGAGGCGGCCCATGAGCCGCATGGTGGGGTGGGCCTCGACCTCGGTGGTGAAGACGAGGTCCGCGCCCGCCCGGCGCAGGGCCTGCGCGGTCTCGTCGTCGAGCGGGTCGAGGCTGGCGACCACCGAGGCGTCGATCGCCGCGCAGACGTCGGGCAGCGGCCGCCCCGGCGCTCCGGCCAGGTGGGTGACCAGGGTCAGGCCGGAGTCGGCCAGGGAGGCGGCGAACTGCTCGACGAAGCGGTTGATGCCGGGGCCGATCGACAGGTGCGGGATGGACAGCAGGACGACGTCGCTGCGTCCCGCGGCCAGGGAGCGGGCCGAGCCGCGCGGGCGGTAGTCGAGCTGCTTGACCGCGTCCAGGACGCGGCGCCTGGTCTCCTCCGGGATCGACTGCCCCGGGGTGTCGTTGAGCACGTAGCTCACGGTCGCGGCGGAGACGCCGGCTGCTCGGGCGACATCGGCGCTGGTGACCCGCTTCGCTGGGCGTCTCATGTCGGCATCGTAGGAGATTCCGGCCACCTGTGTGACGGGCGCCTCCGTTGCGTACTTGTTACGGGGAGACGTCTTGCGAGCCGTGCGGCGGTCAACGGTAGGTTACTGATGCGCTTAAGTAATGAGCTGCACTTTTCGGCCCTTACTGCTTGGGAACGGTGTCCATGGCCACTCCCCCCTCCCTCGGACCGCTCGAAACCCGGACCCCCGACGATCTGCCGAGGGCGAGTGCGAGCTACATCTTCTGGATGATGGCCGCCAACTTCGGCATCTCCATGGCCTTCGTGGTCCCGCTGTCGTTCTCGCTGGCGGTGCGGATCGACGAGCTCGCCCCCGGGCACGAGGAGGTGCTCGGGTACGTCACGGGCACCGCCCAGACCATCTATCTCGTGCTCAGTCCCCTGCTCGGCGTCTGGAGCGACCGCACCCGCAGCCGCCTCGGCCGCCGCCGCCCCTTCCTGCTCGCCGGCCTGGTCCTGGGCCTGGCGGCGCTGGTCGGCATCGCGGTCGCGCCGAGCCTGCTGCTCGTGGGAGCCGGCTGGGTCCTCGCGATGCTGGGCTGGGCGACCGCCTCCCAGGCGATCCTCAACGTGCAGGCCGACCGCATCCCCGAGGCCCAGCGCGGCAAGATCGGCGGCCTCACCGGGCTGACCGGCCAGATCGCCCCCATCGTCGGCATCGGGATCACCACCGCCGTGACGGGCAGCACGTTCCTCGTCTTCGTCCTGCCCGGCGTCGTCGGCGCGGTGCTGCTCGGGGTCTTCCTCGTCGTGGGCAAGGAGGACGACACGCGCGGCGCCGTGCACACCACGCCGGTGTCGGTGCGGACGCTGGCGTCCAGCTACGTGTTCAACCCCCGCAAGTACCCGGACTTCGGCTGGAACTGGCTGGGGCGCCTGATGTTCTTCATGGGGCTGTACTGCAACACGACGTTCACCACGTTCTTCTACGCCCAGCGCCTGGACCTGCCGGTGCGGGAGGTCGCCGGGGCGGCGGCCGTCATCGGGGTCCTCGGCGTCGCCGCGGCGGCCCTCGGCGCGATCGGCGGCGGCTTCCTGTCGGACAAGCTGCGGCGGCGCAAACTGTTCGCCCTCGTCGGCGCGCTGTTCTTCGTGGCGGGCGCGCTGGTGGAGGCCTTCGCGTACTCCTTCCCGGTGCTGATGATCGGGTCCGTGCTGATGCAGCTCGCGATCGCGTTCTTCAGCGCGGTCGACCAGGCGATCGTGCTCGCGGTGCTGCCGAGCCGGGAGGAGGCCGGGCGGTACATGGCCGTGGTGTCGTTCGCCCACAAGCTCCCGAGCGCGATCGCGCCGCTCATCGCCCCGTTCGTCATCGGCATCGGCGCGAGCGGCGGCGACAAGAACTACACGCTGCTCTACCTCACCGGCGCGGTGCTGGCGCTCATCGGCGGGTCGCTGGTGTTCACGCGGGTGCGGTCGGTGCGATGAGGGCGAGCGAGCACGCGCCTTACGACCTGCGGATCGCCAGTGGCGGTGATCGGTTCCCGGTCGCCGAGGAGCGGCCGGCGCTGTCCTGGAAGCCGCCACTGACGTGGAGCGGGCAGGACGGCTACGACCTTCAGCTCCGCGTCGACGGCGTCGAGCGGAGCGTGGAGAACGTCGTCTCCGCCCGGCACCTGTTCGTCGACTGGCCGCTGCCGCCGCTGCGCAGCCGGCAGTCCGTGGCCTGGCGGGTCCGAACGCGTCGCGGCGGGCGGTCCTCGGGCTGGTCGCCCTGGCACGCGTTCGAGTCGGGCCTGCTGGACCGGGACTGGTCGGCGCGCTGGATCTCCCCGCAGGAGGACGGCGAAGGATCCCGCCCGGCCTACGTCCTGGCCGGCAGCGTGGACCTGCGCGGCGACATCGCCCAGGCCCGGCTCTACGCCACGGCGCTCGGCGTCTACGAGGCGTTCGTCAACGGCACGCGGGTGGGGACGGCGGAGCTGTCCCCTGGCTCCACCTCGTACGGGGACACGCTGTACGCCCAGGCCGCGGACGTCACGGCGCTGCTGCGCGGCGGCGGCAACGACCTGGAGATTCTGCTGTCGGACGGCTGGTACCGGGGCAGCGCCGGCACCTGGCGCAAGCGCGACTCCTGGGGCACGACCACCGCGGCGCGGCTCCAGCTCCACGTCCGCTACGCCGACGGCACCGAGGCGGTCGCCGTCACGGGCGCGGACTGGACCTCGCGCCGCGGCGCCGTCCTCGCGGCCGACCTGATGAACGGCCAGACGACCGACTTCACGTCTCCGCCCGGCGCCGCCCGGCCCGTCCTGGTGGACGCGGTCACCGCGCCGCCGATCAGCTGGTCACCGGCCCCGCCGGTGCGCCGGGTGGAGCGGATCGCCCCGCGTTCGGTGACCCGGCACGGCGACGGCGCGTGGATCGTGGACTTCGGCCAGAACGCCTCCGGCTGGATCGCCCTCGCCGACCTGGGCCCGGCCGGCACCCGTACCGTGATCGACTACGGCGAGCACCTGGACGCGACCGGGGACCTGACGACGACGCATCTGGACAGCCGGCGGCCGGGCGAGGCGGCGATCCCGTTCGTGCAGCGCGACGAGGTCGTCTCCGCGGGACGGCCCGGCGAGGTCTTCGAGCCCCGGCACACCGTGCACGGCTTCCGCTACGCGCGCGTCTCCCGCGCCGTGGACCCGGCGAGCATCGTCATGCGGGTCGTGCACACCGATCTGCGCCCGACGGCGACGTTCGCCTGCAGCGACGACGACCTCAACCGGCTGCACGAGGTGGCGCGCTGGAGCTTCCGCGGCAACGCCGTGGACCTCCCGACGGACTGCCCCACGCGCGAGCGCCTGGGCTGGACGGGCGACTACCAGATCTTCGCGCCGACCGCGGCGCGCCTGTATGACGTCGACGGCTTCAGCCGCAAGTGGCTGCGCTCCGTCCGCGACGACCAGCTCGACGACGGCCGCGTGGTGAACTCCTCACCCGACGCCAACCGCCTGAAGGTCCACGACGAGCCCATGACGAACGGGATCACCGGCTCGGCGGGATGGGGCGACGCGATCGTCCTGGTCCCGTGGGTGCTCTACACGACCTACGGGGACACGGCCGCCCTCGCCGAGAACTGGCCGGCGATGCGCCGGTGGGTCGAATGGGCGCTGGCGACCGCGCGCGACGCCCGGCATCCCTCCCGCGTCGAACGCTCGGCCGAGCCGCTCGCGCACGAGGAGTTCGTCTGGGACGGCTCCTTCCACTGGGGGGAATGGCTGGAGCCGAAGAAACGCGCGGCGGACGGGTCCCTCGTCGATCCCGTGATGAGCGATCCCATGGCGTGGTACCTGGCGGACAAGGGCGAGGTGGGCACCGCGTACCTGTTCCGCTCCGTCCGTACCCTCGCCGACATCGCGCAGGTGCTGGGGCACGCCGGCGACGCGGCCCGCTACCGCGAGACGGCGGAGCGGGTACGCCGGGCCTGGCAGACGGAGTTCCTGGACGCCGAGGGCCGGACGAAGGCCGGCACGCAGGCGAGCTACGTGCGTGCCCTGGCCTTCGAGCTCGTGCCCGAGGAGCTGCGCGAGCGGGCGGCCCGGCACCTCGTCGGCCTGATCGACGCGGCCGGCGGCCACCTCGGCACGGGCTTCCTCTCGACGGCGGACCTGCTGCCCGTCCTGGCCGACTCCGGCCACCCCGGCGTCGCCTACCGGGTGCTGTACCAGCGCTCGTCCCCCTCGTGGCTGGGCATGCTCGACCGGGGCGCGACGACCATCTGGGAGGACTGGGACGGGGTGTCCGAGGACGGCACGGCCACGGCGTCGCTCAACCACTACAGCAAGGGCGCGGTCATCCGCTTCCTGCACACCCACACCCTCGGACTTCGGCAGGCGCCGGGCTCGGCCGGCTGGGAGTCCTTCGAGGTCGCGCCGGTGCTCGACGAGGCGATCACCTGGGCCACGGGCACCTTCGACGGCCCGCGGGGGCGGATCGCCGTCGGCTGGCGCGTCGAGGACGGCCACCTGACCATCGCGGTCGACGTGCCCGGGGGCTCCGAGGCGCGGATCCGCTTCCCGGACGGCAGCACGTTCCACACCGGCCCGGGGAGTTTCTCCCAACGACGTCCCATCAACTGAAGGAGTTCATTCATGTCCATTGCCGATGTGTCGGGCAAGTCCCTGGCCGAGCTCGTCTCCCTGAGAGGGCGGCGCGCGGTCGTGACCGGCGGCGGTCGCGGGCTGGGCAGGGCGATCGCGCTGCGCCTGGCCGAGGCCGGCGCGGACCTGCTGATCGGCGACATCGACGAAGAGCTCGCCGTGACCGCCGCCAAGCAGCTCGCCGAGCGCCACGGGGTACGCGCGGTGGGCGCCGCCATGGACGTCACCGACGCGGCGTCCGTGGCCGCGGCGGCCGACCACGCGGTCGCCGAGCTCGGCGGCCTGGAGATCTGGGTGAACAATGCCGGGATCTTCCCGAGCGTCCCGCTGCTGGAGATGAGCGAGGAGACCTGGGACCAGGTGTTCGCGGTCAACGCCCGCGGCGTCTTCGTCGGCGCGCGTGAGGCGGCACGGCGGATGGCGGCGGCGGGCACCGGCGGCGCCATCGTGAACATCGTCTCGACCGCGGGTTTCCGCGGGAGCGCGCCCGGCCTGGCCGCCTACGTCGGGTCCAAGCACGCCGCTCGCGGTCTCACGCGCGAGCTGGCGCTCGAACTCGCGCCGCTGGGCATCCGCGTGCTCGGGGTGGCGCCGAGCTACGTCCCCACGGAGGGCAACATGATGGCGGCGGCGGCCATGCCGGCCACCGTGCCGGCCGGCGACCTCCCGCCGACCGACCTCATGCTGAACGGCCCGATCGGCCGGATCGGCGTCCCCGACGACATCGCGCGCGTCGTCCTGTTCTGCGCGTCGGACCTGTCGGCCTTCATGACGGGCAGCACGCTGCTGGCCGACGGCGGCGACACCGCCTGACGCGCGTTCAGCCGCCTTCGACGGGTACCGGGATCCGCGCCTCCACCTTGAACGACGCGCGATCGGCCCGGTACACGTCGCGCGCGAACTCGATGCAGCGCCCCTCGGCCGTGTAGGTGCGGCGGGTCAGGAGGATCCCGCTGGAGGCGCTGCGGACCTGCAGCCGGGCGCAGGAGGCGTCGTCGATGACGATGGACTCGATGACGGCGGAGGCGTCGGCCGGCACGACGCGATAGTGGGCGCGCAGGATGTGCCAGAGCGAGCCGGTGAGGGGCCGCTCCAGCAGGCCGGGCGTGATCGCGCTGGGGAAGTAGGTGGTCTCCAGCGCGATCGGCTCGTCGTCGGCGAACCGCAGCCGGTGCAGGGCGTGCACGGTCTCGTCACCGGCCAGGTCGAGCGCCTCGCGGGCCGAAGGCGTCGGGGGGCGCTCCTCGGCCCAGATGAGCTGCGCCGACGGCCGCCGCCCGGCCAGGATGATCTCGTCGGAGAAGCTGCCGATGTGGAACGGCACCCGCGGTTCGGCCACGAACGTGCCCCGCGGCGGCCGCCGGTAGACGTATCCCTCCTTCTCCAGCAGCGCCAGGGCCTGCCGGGCGGTCATCCGGCTGACGCCGAAGGTCTCGCTGAGCTCCCGTTCCGACGGCATGAGGGTGTGCGGGCCGAGCTTCTCGCCGGTGATGCGGTCGCGCAGCTCCGCGGCGATCGTCACGTAACGGGGTGAACCCATGCTTGACACCTTAGCCCACTTGGACGATACCTTGCGGTCTACACCACATGGTATATACCAAGAGGGAGGTTGCGATGAGAGACCACACAGCGCGTACCGACAGCGACGAGCTGGCCCGGTTCGGCTACGAACAGTCCTTCGAGCGGCGGACCGGCCGGTTCGCCTCGTTCGCCGTGGCCTTCGCGTTCGTCTCGATCGCGACCGGCATCTTCACCACCTACGGGTCGGTGCTGGGCTCCTCCGGGCCGCTCGGCATCTGGACCTGGCCGATCGCGGTGGTCGGCCAGCTCGCGGTGGCGTTCGTCATCGGCTCGCTGGCCTCCCGGATCCCGGTGACCGGGTACGCCTACCAGTGGACCTCCCGCCTGGCCAACCCGGTGCTCGGGTGGATCATCGGCTGGATCTCGTTCATGTTCCTGGCCGTCGTCGTCGTGGCCGTGGACTACACGGTGGCCTCGACGGTCCTGCCCGTGCTGCTGGACTACACGGCGAGCGGCGGCATCACCTGGGCGGTCACCGCGGTGATCCTGCTCGGTCAGGCCGCGCTCGTCGGCGGCTCCACCCGGTGGTCCGAGAAGGTCAACAACACCGCCGTGTCGGCCGAGCTCGCCGGCATGGTGCTGCTGACCGTGCTGCTGCTCGTCGTGGCCGCGGTCCGCAACGACATGGACTTCGGCAACCTGTGGAGCAGGGGCGCCGTGCCCGCCGAGGGATACTGGAGCTTCGGCGACCTGACCTCGGCCGGGCCGTGGGTGCTGGGCTTCCTGCTCGGCGCGTTCACCATCGTCGGGTTCGAGTCGGCGGCCAACCTCGCCGAGGAGACCACCGACCCCGAGCGGGTGGTCCCGCGGGCCATGTGGCAGGCGGTCCTGGCCTCCGGCGTCCTGGGCTTCCTGTTCCTGGTCGCGGTCACGCTCGCGGCCGGCGACCCGGTGGCGCTCGCCGCGTCCGGCACCCCGATCGCCGACGTCATCAAGCAGACCCTCGGGCCGGTCGTCGCCACGCTCCTGCTGCTGCTGGTCGTGCTGGCGATCTTCGCCTGCGGCCTGGTCATCATGATGACCGGCACCCGCCTGACCTGGGCGATGTCCCGCGACGAGCGGTTCCCGGGCTGGCGGCACTGGCAGCGGGTCTCGCCGCGCTTCGGCACCCCGCTGCGGGCGACGGTGTGCTACGTGGTGCTCGCCGAGGTGATCCTGGGCCTGTTCTCGGCTTTCTCGGAGGACGCGCTGTTCACCCTGTTCGGCGCGGCCACGCTGCTGCCCGCCGTCATCTACGCCGCGACCGTCGCGCTCTACCTCGCCAAGCGGCGGCACCTGCCGGCCAACGGCAAGTTCGACCTCGGCGCCTGGGAGAAGCCCGTCCTGGCGGTGTCGGTCGTGTGGCTGGTGTTCGAGCTGTCCCTCTTCCGCGACGCCTCCTTCCGCGACGCTTGGCTCTACGTTCTGGTGATGGTCGTGATCGGCGCCGCCTACCTCGTGACGCTGCTGGCGACCCGTGGCCGCCGGGCGCTGGACATGCCCGACATGCACTCGATCGACGGCGCTTTCGCGCAGAAGGAGCAGATCTGACGATGCACGTCCTCGCGATCGACCAGGGCACGTCAGGGACCAAGGCCATCGTCGTGGACGCCGGTGGCGCCGTCCTGGCGATCGCCGAGGAGGCCCTGCGCCCGCGTTACCTGGAAGGCGGCGGCGTCGAGCAGGACCCGCGTGCCCTGCTCGACTCCGTTCTGACCGCCGGGCGGCGCGCGGCCGCCGCGGCGGGCGTGCCGCTGGACGCGGTCGCCCTGGCCAACCAGGGCGAGACCGTGCTGGCCTGGGATCCCGTCACCGGCGAACCGCTCACGCCCGCCATCGTCTGGCAGGACCGCCGTGCCGAGCCGCTGTGCGCCGCGCGGGCCGGGCATGCCGGCCGGGTGGCCGCGCTGACCGGCCTCGTGCTCGACCCGTACTTCTCGGCGCCGAAGATGCGCTGGATCCGCGAGGAGCTGACCACCGAGGGCGTCGTGACGACCACCGACACCTGGCTGGTGCACCGGCTGTGCGGCGCGTTCGTCACCGACGCCTCCACCGCCAGCCGCTCCCTCCTGCTCGGGCTGGAGGACGCGCGGTGGAACGGCGAGCTCCTGGAGCTGTTCGGGCTCGGCTCCGAACGGCTCCCCGAGATCGTCGCCGGCGACGCCGTCGTCGGCACGACCACCGCCTTCGGCCCGGAGGTCCCGGTGACCGGGCTGATCGTCGATCAGCAGGCCGCGCTGCTGGCCGAGGCGTGCCTGGAGGCGGGCACCGCCAAGTGCACGTACGGCACGGGCGCCTTCCTGCTCGCCCAGCTCGGGACGTCCCCGGCCCGCTCGGCGTCGGGTCTGGCCACGTCGATCGCCTGGCGGCTGCGCGGCGAGACGCGCTACTGCGTGGACGGCCAGGTCTACACCGCGGCCTCGGCCGTGCGCTGGCTCGCCGACCTCGGCCTCGTCTCCGGCGCGGACCAGCTCGACGCCGTCGCGGCGCCCTCCGGCGACGGGGTGCTGTGCGTGCCCGCGCTCGCCGGGCTGGCCGCGCCGTGGTGGGACGCCGGCGCCACCGCCTCGTTCACCGGCATGACGCTCAGCACCGGCCGCGGGCACCTCGTACGGGCGCTGCTGGAAGGGATCGCCGCGCAGGTCGCCGAGCTGACCGCGCTGGTGGGGGCGGATCTCGGCGCGCCGCTGTCCCGGCTGCGCGTGGACGGCGGGCTGACCCGCTCGCGCGTCCTCATGCAGGCGCAGGCCGACCTCGCCCAGCTCCCCGTGGAGGTCTACCCGTCGCCGCACGCGACCCCGCTCGGCGCCGCCGCCTGCGCGCTGATGGCCCTCGACCCGGCCCTGGACGCCGCCGCGGCGGTCGGCGGCTGGCGGCCGTCGGCCGTCTACGAGCCCGCCTGGCCCGCGGACCGGGCCGCCGCGTACCTGGAGCGGTGGCAGGCCGCCGCCCGGGCCACTCTGTCGTCGAAGGAGAATTCGTGAACACGTACGACGTGGCCGTGATCGGCGGCGGCATCGTCGGCGCGGCCATCGCGCGCCTGCTGGGCGGCACCGCGCTGTCGGTGGCGCTGGTGGAGGCGCGCGACGACGTGGGCGACGGCACCAGCAAGGCCAACACCGCCATCCTGCACACCGGCTTCGACGCCAAGCCCGGCACCCTGGAGTCCCGCCTGGTCGCCCGCGGCTACGACCTGCTCGGCCGGTACGCCGAGGCCACCGGCATCCCGGTCGAGCGCACCGGGGCGCTGCTCGTGGCGTGGACGCCGGAACAGCTCGACGCCCTGCCGGAGCTGCGAGCCAAGGCCGAGCGCAACGGCTACACCGCCTGCGAGATCGTCGATGCCGCCGAGGTCTACCGCAGGGTCCCCGCCCTCGGCGCGGGCGCGCTCGGCGGGCTCACGGTGCCCGGCGAGTCCATCATCTGCACCTGGACCACGAACCTCGCTCTGGCCACCGACGCCGTCAACCGCGGCGTGACGCTGCTGCGCGGCCACCGCGTCACCGCGGTCCACCCCGGGCCGGTCACCACCCGGCTGGTCACCACGGGGGGCGAGCTCTCCGCCCGCTGGGTGGTCAACGCCGCCGGGCTGGGCGCCGACGCGCTCGACGCCCTCTTCGGCCACGACCGCTTCACCGTAACGCCGCGCCGCGGCGAGCTGCTGGTGTTCGACAAGCTCGCGCGGCCGCTGGCGCCCTGCATCGTGCTGCCGGTGCCGTCGTCGGCGGGCAAGGGCGTGCTCGTCAGCCCCACCATCTACGGCAACGTCATGGTCGGCCCGACCGCCGAGGACCTGACGGACCGGGCCGCCACCGGCACCTCCGAGGCGGGGCTGGAGTTCCTGCGCGAGAAGGGCGCCGAGCTCATGCCCCGGCTGATGGCGGAGGAGGTCACCGCGACCTACGCGGGCCTGCGCGCCTCGATCGGGCGCGACGACTACCTGATCGACCTCGACGCCGGGCAGCGCTATCTCCTGGTCGGCGGCATCCGCTCCACCGGCCTGACCGCCGGCATGGCGATCGCCGAGCACGTCGCGGACCTGCTCAAAAGCCATCTCGACCTGGCCGAGCGCACCGCCCTGCCGGCGCCGCCCCGCATGCCCAACCTGGGCGAGGCCTTCCCGCGCCCCTACCAGGACGCCGCCGCGATCGCCGCCGACCCCGAGTACGGCCGGGTCGTGTGCTTCTGCGAGCGGGTGACGAAGGGCGAGATCCGCGACGCCCTGGCCTCGGTGATCCCGCCGGCCGGGGTGGAGGGCCTGCGCCGCCGCACCAGAGCCATGAACGGACGCTGCCAGGGCTTCTACTGCGGGGCCCGGGTACGCGAGATCTTCGAAGGGGGAGCGGAATGAACGAACGCGTGCGGGTGGCCGTGATCGGCGGAGGTCCGGCCGGGCTCACCGCCGCCGCCACGCTCGCCCCGTCCGTGGACGGCGACGTCCTGGTCCTGGAACGCGAGCCGGAGACCGGCGGTATCCCCCGGCACAGCGACCACCCCGGCTACGGCCTGCGCGACCTGCGCAGATTCATCTCCGGCCCCGCGTACGCGCGCCGGCTGACCCGCCACGCCCGCGACGCCGGAGCCCGGCTGGAGACCGAGGCCATGGTCACCGGCTGGGCCGGACCGCGGACCCTGGAGGTGACCTCGCCGAACGGCCGCCGCCTCGTCCAGGCCGACGCGGTGGTCCTGGCGACCGGCGCCCGGGAGCGGCCCCGCCCGGCCCGGCTCATCCCCGGCGACCGTCCCGACGGCGTCTACACCACCGGCCAGCTGCAGAACCTCGTCCACCTGCACCACCGCGAGGTCGGGCGGCGCGCCGTGGTCGTCGGCGCCGAGCTGGTCAGCTGGTCGGCGGTCCTGACCCTGCGCGAGGCGGGCTGCCGCACGGTGCTGATGACCAGCGAGTACGACCGGCCCGAAGCCTACGCGGCCTTCCACCTCCCGGGACGGCTGGCCTTCGGCGTGCTCGTCCGGGCCCGCACCCGGGTCGTCGCCGTCAACGGCAAGGGCCGCGTGACCTCGGTCGACATCGAGGACCTCGGCACCGGGCGACGCCGCCGCGTCCCCTGCGACACGGTGATCACCACCGGCGACTGGATCCCCGACCACGAGCTGGCCCGGACGGGCGGCCTGGAGATGGACGCGGCCACGCTCGGGCCGCGCGTGGACACCTCCCTGGCGACGAGCCTGCCCGGGGTGTTCGCGGCCGGGAACCTCCTGCACCCGGTCGACACCGCCGACGTCGCCGCGCTCGACGGCCGCCACGTGGCCGCGGCCGTCCTGCGGCACCTGGCCGGGGACCCCGCCCCCGCCGGCGGGGTGCCGCTGGTGGCGGAGGCGCCTCTGCGCTGGGTCGCGCCGCAGCTCGTCCGCCCCGACGGGCCGCCGCCCTCCCGTGGCAGGCTCCTGCTGTGGGCGGACTCCTTCCGGACGCTTCCGCGGGTCACCGCCACCCAGGACGGACGCGTCCTCGGCCGTACCCGGCTCCCGTGGCCGGCCGCCCCCGGCCGCGTCTTCCGCGTCCCCTACTCGCTCGTGGTGGACGCCGACCCCGCGGGCGGCCCGGTGCGCCTCGCCTTGGAGTGACCGCTAACCCTGTGGTTTGCGGCCGGCGAGCGACCTCCAGCGGGCCCGCAGCGCGTGGGCGGCGGCCTTGGGCCTGCGGTCGCGGGTGAAGACGCCCTTCTTGTTGCCGTCCACGCGGTGGATGCCGTGGGAGGTCTGGAAGTCGGCGAAGTTCCACACGTGCTCGCCGACGAACGCCTCGATCCGGTCGAACACGCGGTGGTTCATCTCGAGGTAGGCCTGCTGGTACTCCTCGGTCCACGGCGTGTCCCACACCGAGTGCAGGCCGGGCATGGTGTCGGCGCCGTACTCGCTCATCATGATCGGCTTGCCGAACCTGCCGGCCCAGCCGCGCAGGTCGTGCTCCAGGTAGGTCTCGGCCGTGGCGAGGTCGCCGGTGGCGACGTACCAGCCGTAGTAGCGGTTGATGCACAGCACGTCGAAGAGGTCGGCGATGCGGTCGTTGTCGTGCGTGGCGAAGAGCACGGCCGCGTAGCTCACCGGGCGGGTGGGGTCGAGCTCGCGGGTGAGCTCCACCAGCGGCTCGAAGTACTCGCGCGCGCCCTCCTCGTTGGAGGCCGGCTCGTTGGCGATGCACCACATGACGACGCTGGGATGGTTCTTGTCGCGGGCGACCAGCTCGCGGATCGCCTGGGCGTGCGCCTCGCGGGTGGCCTCGCCGAAGGTGTCCGGCGAGAAGGTGGGACGGGGCGGGGCGCCGGTGAGCCCGGACGCGACGGCGAGGTTGAGGCCCACGGCGGCGGTCTCGTCGATGACGACGATGCCGTGCCGGTCGGCGAACTCCATCACCTCCTCCGCGTACGGGTAGTGCGAGGTGCGGAAGGAGTTGGCGCCGATCCAGTCCATGAGCTGGAAGTCGTGCACGAGATAGGCGTTGTCGTGGCCCTTGCCGCGCACCGGCGTGTCCTCGTGCTTGCCGAAGCCGGTGAAGTAGAACGGCTCGCCGTTGATGAGGAACTCGGTGCCGCGCACCTCCACCGTCCGCACGCCGAACGGCTCGGGGTAGCTGTCGATGACCTGCTCACCGTCCAGGATCTCGGCGACCAGGTCGTAGAGGTAGGCCGCGCCGGGCCGCCACAGCCGCACGTCCTCGATGCGCAGGACGCCGTTCGCGCCGTCGGCCGTGGCGACCTGGGCGCCGGTGGCGTCCAGGACGCGGACGCGGACCCGGGCGGGCGCGCTGGTCCTGACCGTGTACTCCACCGTCCCGTCCATGGCGGTGACGACGGTGATGTCCTCGACGTGGACGGCGGGACGGCTGCAGAGCCACACCGAGCGGGCCAGGCCCGCGTAGTTGTAGAAGTCGTGCAGGTACGTCTGCCGGCGCCGCCCGTCGGCGGTGACGGTGATCGTGCCGGGCGGGATCGTCGTGTCGGTCAGCTCGTTGTTGACCCCGATGGTGAGGCGGAACTCCTGGCCGGCGCGTACGTGCTCGGTGATGTCGGCCTCGAAGGGCGTGTAGCCGCCCACGTGCTCGGCCACCAGGACGTCGCCGACGTAGACCCGGCCCTGGTGGGTGGCGGCGTCGACGCGCAGGACGACGCGCTCGCCGGCCCAGCCGCGCGGCACCCGAACCTGCCGCTGGTACCAGGCCCAGCCCACATGGTCGCGGATCGCGCTGTCGGTGAACAGGTCGTTGTAGCTGGCCGGGACCGCCGCCTCCAGCGTGGTGTCGAGCGGGCCGGGGCCGCCGTCGAGGGCGAACCGCCAGAGCCCGTCGAGACCGACCAGCTCGCGGGTGGGGGTGGAGCGCGGCTTCAGCATCAGATCTCTCCCCGGCGGGCGACCCCGCCCAGCCAGGCCAGGCTCGGCTTGGGGTGGCGCTCGAACGTCGTGCGATCGACGGCGATGAGGCCGAAGGTCGGCTCCCAGTGGCCCCACTCGAAGTTGTCCAGGGCGGTCCAGTGGAGGTAGCCGCGCACGTCGATGCCGTCATCCGTGCCGTTGTCCATGGCGTCGAACAGGTGGCCGAGGGCCTCGGAGGTGTAGGCGATCCGCCGCGTGTCGTCCGGGGTGGCGATGCCGTTCTCGGTGACGAGGATCGGCGTGTGGCCGGTCGCCTCCCAGGCGTGCCGGACGGCGATGCCGATGGCGTCGGGCCGGTAGGCGTTGCCGGTCATCGTGTTGTCCGGGTGTTGCGGGTGCGGGACGACGCCGTTCTCGTCGACGGCCTGGCTGGAGTAGGACTGCACGCCGATGAAGTCGTCGCCGCGGGCGGCCTCCAGGTAGAGGTCCTCACGGACGTGACGCACCTCGCGCAGTTTGTCCTCGTTGCCCGGGGTCGGGGTGAGCGCCTGGCAGGCCACCGTCCAGCCGACGGCCGCCCCGGTGTGCTGCTTCAGGATCGCGCGGGCCGCGTGGTGCGCCTCGGCCAGCCGTTCGCCGATCTCCGGGTCGGGGTCGGGGAGCACCGGCCGCGCGGCGCCCTCGACGGTGGGGCTCATCCACTCCTCGGTCGACCGCTGGGTGGCCCGCGCGTCCCGGGCCATCCCGATCATGAGGGCGAGCATGTTGGGCTCGTTCATCGTGCACACCCACTCGACGCCGTCGAGGATGCTCGTGGCCTCCCGCACGTACGTCTGGAAACGCTGGGTGGCGTCCTCGGCGAGCCAGCTGAACCAGCGCGGGTTCGTGAAGTGGTGCAGGGTGATGACAGGGGTGAGCCCCAGGTCGAGGGCGGTGTCGATCATCCGGCGGTAGTGGGCGAGCTCGGCTCGGCTGAACTCCCCGGGGACCGGCTCGATGCGGGCCCACTCGATGCCGAAGCGGTAGGCGTTGAGCCCGGCCTCGGCCAGCAGGCGCATGTCCTCGGCGAAGCGGTGGTAGCTGTCGACCGCGTCGCCGCTGCGCTGCATGCCGGGCATCTGCTGCTCGAGGGCCCACCAGTCGCTGTTGACGTTGTTGCCTTCCACCTGGTGCGGCGCGGTCGCCGCACCCCAGAGGAAACCGGAGGGGAGCTGGGGCATGGTGGAGTTCCTTGCTCGAGACCATGGGTGTCGGCGACACGCTAGCATGAAAACCGAATCGCGATACTAATTTGGAGGGGCGTCATGATGGCATCCGGCAACCGCGGCCCGTACGCGAAGACGGCGGCGGTGCGCCGGCGCGTCCTCGAGGCCTGCGTGGACGCGTTCGGCGAGACCGGCTTCTACGGCGCCACCATGAAGGACATCGCCAAGCGCGCCGGCATCAGCCACACCGGGCTGCTGCACCACTTCCCCCGCAAGGAAGACCTGCTCCTCGGGGTGCTGGAGCTGCGTGACGAACGCGGCACCGAGTTCCTGGAGGCGGCCAAGGTGCTGGACCCGGCCGCCGACCCCGTCGAGACCCTGAAAGGCATGATCGCCGTCATCGTCGACAACGAGCTCCAGCCGGGGCTCATGGAGCTGCACTGCGTCGTGTCGGGCGAGGCGACCTCTCCCGACCACCCCGCGCACGCCTACTACGCCGACCGCTACCGCAATCTGCGCCGCTTCTACGCCGACACCTTCACCGCCCTGGCCGAACGCGACGGGCTGCGCCCGGCGATCGACCCCGAGACGCTGGCCACCATGACCATCTCCCTCATCAACGGCCTGCAGGCGCAGTGGCTCTTCGCCCGCGACTCCGTGAAGGTCGAATCCGCCATCCGCGAGTTCTTCCTCTCGGTCATTCCAGGGCTGCCCCGCGCGGCCCTGTCGTGAGCGGACTTATTTAACGGCTGAAACTTTCAGGTGATCCCTCGCCTCCCCGGGCCGGTCGTCGCAGGCAGGGGCATGGATCGGCACTTCGCGCGGGGCGGGCGTGATCTCCCCTGCTTCTCCGGCCTTCGGCGGCTCTATAGCGTGTGGGGCGCTTCCCGCCCCGGATGGCCGGGGCCCGACCACGAGGTAGGTCATGAGAAGAAGGCTTCTCGCCCTCGGCGCCGCCGTGCTCGCGGCCGTCGCGTCGGTCTTGGTGTACGTCCAGTCCGCGTCCGCGGCCGCGGGCCTGCACGTCAGCGGCACGAAGATCGTCGAGGCCAACGGCCGGGAATTCATCATGCGGGGCGTCAATCACCCCCACGTCTGGTACACCAGCCAGACCGGCTCGTTCGCCGACATCAAGGCGCTCGGCGCCAACACCGTGCGCGTCGTGCTCGGCAGCGGCAAGCGGTGGGGCCCGTCCACCGACGTCGCCAACGTCATCTCCCTGTGCAAGCAGAACAAGCTGATCTGCGTGCTGGAGGTGCACGACACCACCGGGTACGGCGAGGAGGGCGCCGCCGCCTCGCTCGACGAGGCGGCCGACTACTGGATCAGCCAGAAGAGCGCGCTCGTCGGCCAGGAGAACTACGTCGTCATCAACATCGGCAACGAGCCGATCGGCAACACCAACGCCGCCCAGTGGACCGCCGCCACCGCGAACGCGATCAAGAAGATGCGCAGCAACGGCTTCGAGCACCTGCTCATGGTCGACGCCCCCAACTGGGGCCAGGACTGGCAGTACGTCATGCGCGACAACGCCCAGACGATCCTGAACGCCGACACCCAGCACAACACCGTGCTGTCGATCCACATGTACGCCGTCTTCAACACCGCCGCCGCCATCGTCGACTACCTCAACCGGTTCCAGGCGAACGGGTGGCCGCTGGTCATCGGCGAGTTCGGCTGGCGCTTCAGTTCCAGCGAGGTCGACCACGAGACGATCCTGGCCGAGGCGCAGTCGCGCGGCCTCGGCTATCTCGGCTGGTCCTGGAGTGGCAACACCGACCCGATCCTCGACATGGCGACCGGCTTCAACCCGAGCCAGCTCACGACGTGGGGCCAGCGGATCTTCAACGGCGCCAACGGCATCAAGGCGACCGCCAAGGAGGCCACGATCTACGGCGGCTCGTCCGGCACCCCGTCACCCACTCCCACCCCAACCCCCACCCCCACGCCTCCCTCCGGCGCCTGCTCGGCCACCTACCAGGTGACCGGCCAGTGGGGCGGCGGCTTCCAGGCCGAGGTCCGGGTCACCGCGGGCAGCTCGGCGATCAGCGGCTGGACGGTGACGTGGGCCTTCGCCAACGGCCAGACCGTCACCAACGCCTGGAACGCGACGGTCAGCAGCAGCGGGTCCAACGTGACCGCCCGCAACATGAGCTACAACGGCAGCCTCGGCGCCGGAGCCGGCACGACCTTCGGGTTCCTGGGCTCGTGGAACGGCAGCAACAGCGTCCCCACGCCGTCCTGCGCCGCCCGCTGACGGAACGACGGCCCGGGCCGGACGCACCGGCCCGGGCCCGGCTTTCTTTGGCGCCCGAAGTAAGGGAGACCGAGTGGCCGGGAGGCCGAGAACCCGCGGGATCGTGCTCAACCGCATCCGGGCGGCGCGCACCATCAGCCGGATCGAGCTCGCCGCCGAGTCCGGGGTCACGCCGGCGACCATCACCCAGGTGGTCCGCGAGCTCATGGACCACGGGCTGGTCGTCGAGGTCGGGCGCGGGGCGTCCACCGGCGGCAAGCCCCGGACGCTGCTGCAGCTCAACCCGCGGGCCCGGTACGCGGTGGGCGTCCTGTTCGAACGCAACACCTGCGTCGTCGTCCTCGCCGACCTGACGGGCCGGCCGGTCGCGCGGACCTCGTTCCCCGGCACGGCCCTGCTGCCTCCCGGGCAGGGCCTCTCGCTGGTGGCCTCGCGCGTGAACGCCCTGCTCGACACCGCCGGGGTCGATCGCGGGAAGGTGCTCGGGGTGGGGCTGGCGACGTACGGGCCGCAGGACCGGCGGGCGGGCGTGCTGCTGACCCACCAGCCGACCGCCGAATGGTTCGGATACCCGGTCGCGCCGCGCCTGTCGGAGATCCTGGGCCTGCCGGTGCTGCTCGACAACGACGCGGCGGCCGCGGCGATCGGGGAGTACTGGCTGGGGGCGGTGGACACACCCGCGTTCGGCTGCGTCTACATGGCCAGCGGCATCGGCGGGGGCGTCGTCGTGGACGGCGAGCTGTACCGGGGCAGCTCCTCCAACGGCGTCGAGATCGGCCACATCACGGTCGACCTGGACGGAGGGCCGTGCGGCTGCGGTAACTACGGCTGCCTCGGCAACTACGCCGACCCCACCGCGGTGATCAGGCAGGCACTGGAGGCATCCAGCCTCGGCCGGCGGCTGGGGCTCGACCCCGCCGACTCCGACGTCATGGCCGGGTTCGGCCGCATCGCGACCGCGGCGCAGGCCGGAGACCCCGAGGCGCGTACGCTCATCGAGCGCTCCGCCCGCCACCTGGGCACCGCCGCCGTCACCATGGCGAGCCTGTTCGACCTCGACACGATCGTGCTCGCCGGGCCCAGCCTCGCCGCGGCGGGCCCGATCTACCAGTCGGTCGTCCAGGAGGAGGTGCGGCGGCGCACCTTCGCCCGGCGCGCGCACCGGGTGCGGGTGGTCTCCTCGGTCAGCGGCTCGGACGCGGCCGCGATCGGCGGGGCCGTGCTCGTCCTGCAGGGCGAGCTGTCCGTCCTGGAGCTGGCTCACCTTGATTAATATGATTACTTTTTGTTGCAGGCGGCCGGCCATGGCATGATTCCGGCATGGAGGAGATCGGAAGGGCCGGCGCCCACGACCGCGTGGTCGTCAGTCTCGGCACGGCCATCGTCAACGGCGTCATAGCCCCGGACGACGACCTCGACGTGGTGGCGCTGCAGGAGCGGTTCGGGGTGAGCCGGACGGCGGTGCGGGAGGCGCTGCGCGTGCTCGCCGCCAAAGGTCTGGTGGGCGCGCGGCCCCGGCGCGGCACGTTCGTCGCGCCGCGCGAGCAGTGGTCGCTGCTCGACGCCGACGTGCTGCGCTGGCGCTTCGCCGCCCAGGTCGACGAGGTGTTCCTCGACGAGCTGGGAGAGGTGCGCCTGACGATCGAGCCCGCGGTGGCGCGCATGGCCGCGCAACGGCGTACCGACCGGGACCTGGCCGCGCTCGAGGACGCTCTGACCGCCATGCGCGAGGCCGCCGGCCGGCCTACCGGCGACCAGGTCGAGGCCGACCTGGCCTTCCACCACGCCCTGTTGCGCGCGGCGCACAACGAGCTGATGGCCCGGATGGCGACCGCGATCGAGGCCGGGTTGCGGCTGCGCGACCAGTTCGTGCACGCGAACCTCACCAGCGAGTCCGCCGACAAGCACGCCGAGGTCCTGCTGGCCGTCCGCCGGCAGCGACCGAAGGCGGCCGAGACCGCGATGCGAGCGCTCATCGAGCGCTCGATCGCGGACGTCGACATCGCCAAGAAGATCCACGCCGAACAGGGCGGTCACCAGCACTAGCCGGCGGGATTCCAGCCGTCGCCGCCGGCCAGGTACTTCTGAGGGGTGTAGTTCGCCGCCTGCGCGTCGCTGAGCTGCGGGCGGTTGGCGTTGGTGGTCGCGCCGGCGCCGTTGTTCCGATATTCGAGGAAGCGGGCGTTCTTCCAGGAGTTCGATGACATGTCCGTCCACGGCTGCGCGGTCGCGATCGTCGCGCTCAGCGTCGACTCCCGGTAGAGCACCTGCGCGTCGGGCCGCCACGGCCGTCCGAGGGTGGTCGTGTTGTTCGTGGCGCCGGTGATGCGCGACTTGTAGAACAGGAAGCCGTACGTCTTGGCCGCCGCCGTGCTGGCCGCGGTGACGGGGCCGCCCGTGCTGCGCTTCTCGTAGATGTCGCAGCTGTGGAAGACGATCGTGCCGCCGCCGAAGATGAAGTCGACGGTCCCTTCCACGTAGGAGTTCTTGACGTACGCGCGGGCCGAGTCGTTGACGAGGAAGGTGTCCTGGTCGCCCAGGATGCGGACGTTCGTCAGCGTGGTGCGGTCGCCGTCCAGCCGCAGCGCGACGGCCTGCGCGCCGCTGGGGACGGTGCTCTCGTCGAGGTCGTTGGAGATCGTCAGGTTGGTGGCGGCGGCGTCACGTGCCGAGATCAGCGCGGTGTAGCTGCCGGAGGTGCCGTGGGTGTAGGCCGAGTGGTTGTTCACGATGAGGGTGTCCGACGGGGACGAGCCCAGGCCCTGCAGCGTCACGTACGGCTTGTTGACGACGACGATCTCCCGGTAGGTGCCCGGCTTGATGGTGATCACCACCTGGCTGCTGTTGCCGGCCGGCACCGCGTCGATCGCCGCCTGCACGGTCCGGTAGCGGCCGGTGCCGTCGGACGCCACCGTCGGAGTGGCCGATCCGGAGGTGGAGTTGAAGGTCCACTGCATGCGGGCGACGTCGGAGCAGGTCTCCTGCACGATCGGGTTGTTGCCCGCCGTGGAGCCGTCCTTGTTGCTCACGCACAGCCCGGTCGCGACGCTCTTCACCAGGTACTTGCCGGAGGCGGCCGTCGAGGGCGTGAGGGTCCACTGCTGGTTGGTCTTGCTGCCGTCGCCGCAACCCCACTGCTGCAACTGCGTACCGGAGACCGTCGAAGCCCCGGGCACGTCGACGCACCGGCTGCTGCCGCCGTTGACCAGATTGAACGCGCTCCCCCGCGCCACCGCCCTGAACTGCTGATCGAGCGCGGAGGCGGCGCAGGCGGTCTGGACGAGCAGGGCGCCGTTGTCGGCCGAGGCGCCCGTCACATCGACGCACTTGCCGCTCGACCCCGACGCCAGCGCGTAGACGCCGCCGTCGGCCGGGGCCGCGGCGGCCGAGCTCACTCCGGTGGAGAGGGTCAGGACGGTGACGGGCACCGCCAGGACGACCGCGATCTTCGCGGCGCGTGACGGTGCCTGGATGCCGTGGCGCATGGTCGGTCCTTTCCTGAGGTGGGGGGTGCCCCGGGCCGGTGCTCTGGCGCCGGCCCGGGGTGTCGATCACAGGCCGATGTTGGCCTGCGGGCCCGCGTAGGTGCGAAGGAGCGCCGGGACCTGCGCCGCGGGGTCCAGCGTGTAGGAGTAGAAGGAGGACGGCGTGAAGGCGGAGCCGCCGGTCTCCCGCTGGCCCGTCGAGTTGACCACGATGCTGCCGCTCTGGCGGAGCTCGGCGGCGTCGTCCCTGTAGTAGGGGTCCTTGACGTTGTCGTAGTAGCTGTTCTCCAGCACCATCTTGGTGGCGCCGCGCGAGTAGTTGCCGTAGCCGGTGATGTTCTGCAGGTAGTTGTTGTACAGGTGGGCGTATGCGACGTTGTCGGTGCTGGGGTTGCGCTGGTTGTTGTCGTGGATCCAGTTGTGGTGGATCGTCATCCGCGCCGTGACGTTGTCGGTCCAGCCGATGCCGAACGCCTTGTTGTTCTCCGACAGGACGTTCCAGGACACGGTCAGGTAGCTGGTGTCCTTGCGGCTGTCGATCAGCCCGTCGTTCATCCGGGTGATCGTGTTGTGGTCGATCCAGATGTGGTGGGCGGTGTCCATCTGGATACCGTCGTAGTCGTACAGCTTGTCGTCGGGGTCGTCGTCGGCCATGCGGGTGTCGCGGATGGTCAGGTTCCGGATGATGACGTTGCTGACGCCGGTGCCGAGGAAGAAGCCGCCGTTGACGATGTGGCCCCTGGTGCCGACGCCGACGATGGTCTTGTTGGAGGCGACCTTGATCTCCGTGCCGTACGGCGTGACGGTGATGGCGCCGTTGACCTTGATGACGTACGGGTCGCCGGCGGTGGCGTACTTCACCAGGTCGGCATAGGTGGTGACGGTCACCGTGGGGCCGGCCGCGCCTCCGGTGGTGGTCGGCAGGCCGCTGCCGCTGGTGGCGGCGAACCCGTCGGCGTTGTCGGACCAGACCCGGTCGCCGGACGAGGTGGAGTTGACGGACCACTGCATGCGGGCGACGTCGGAGCAGGTCTCCTGCACGATGGGGTTGTTGCCCGCCGTGGAGCCGTCCTTGTTGCTCACGCACAGCCCGGTCGCGACGCTCTTCACCAGGTACTTGCCGGACGCGGCGGAGGAAGGCGTGAAGGTCCACTGCTGGTTGCTCTTGCTGCCGTCGCCGCAACCCCACTGCTGCAACTGCGTACCGGAGACCGTGGACCCGCCCGGCACGTCGACACACCGGGTGCTGCCACTGTTGACCAGATTGAACGCACTCCCCCGCGCCACCGCCCTGAACTGCTGATCGGCGGCGGCGGGGACGCAGGCGGTCTGGACGAGCAGGGCGCCGTTGTCGGCCGAGGCGCCCGCCACATCGACGCACTTGCCGCTCGACCCCGACGCCAGCGTGTACACGGCGCCGTCGGCGGGGGCCGCCGCCTGCGCCGGTCCCGCGGACGTCACCAGCGCGGTGGCGGTGACCAGGACGGCGGCCATGGGGACGCCGATCGATCGGGTGCGGCCTTTGATGGTTGTGAGCAGATTCATTGATCGCATCCTCGAAGGTCGAGAGGAATCTCCGCATCGGACGAATCAGCGCGCTTCACTAAATCGCCGCCCTCCGCGTCAGTGCGCTGAGGTTACGACCGCGTTTCTGATTACGTCAATCCATGAAACAAACAGGAGGAAGCTGGTCGAGCCCCCGTTTTCAGCGCCCCTGACGGCCGGTCAGCCCACCCTTGCGGCGTTTTTCGCTGGTCATTGCATGACCCGGGGCGAAAGGCGGCGGGCCGTCATCCGAAAAATTTCGATGATTCGGCGGCGCGCCCATCTGAAACTTTCCTCGGCCATCCGGCGGCCCGGTCCGTAACCCGGTGCGCGTACTCTGGCATGTCACCCGTCGTCCACCCAGGGAGCACGCTTGCGCAGCAATCCGGCCGATTTACGCCTGAGGGCGGCGACCGCGGTCTACCCCGCGGGCGTGCTGGCCCCATCGCCCCGTACCCTCAACGACGTCCTCGACGAGACCGCGCGCCGCCACCCGCACGCGCCGGCGATCGACGACGGCACCGTGGTCCTCGACTACCTGTCGCTGCGCGCGGAGGTGGACCGGCTGGTCGCCGGGCTCGCCGAGGCCGGGGTCGGCCGCGGCTCCCGCGTCGGCGTGCGCCTCGCGTCGGGGACCGCCGAGCTGTACGTGTCCATCCTCGCCGTGCTCGCCGCCGGCGCCGCCTACGTGCCCGTCGACGCCGACGACCCGGCCGAGCGCGCGGAGACCGTCTTCGCCGAGGCCGGCGTGGACGCGATCGTCTCCGGGGAGCTCACGGTGACCGGCACCCCGGGCCGGGCGCCCGCGCCGCCGGAGCCCGGCGACGACGCGTGGATCATCTTCACCTCCGGCTCGACCGGCAAGCCGAAGGGCGTCGCGGTGACGCACCGGTCCGCCGCCGCGTTCGTGGACGCGGAAGCGGGGCTGTTCCTGCAGGAGCGGCCGCTCGGCCCCGGTGATCGGGTGCTGGCCGGGCTCTCGGTGGCCTTCGACGCCTCCTGCGAGGAGATGTGGCTGGCGTGGCGGCACGGCGCCTGCCTCGTGCCCGCGCCCAGAGCCCTGGTGCGCACCGGGATGGACCTGGGCCCTTGGCTGGCCGCCCACCGGATCACGGCCGTCTCGACCGTGCCCACGCTGGCCGCGCTCTGGCCGGCCGAGCACCTCGACGGCATCCGGCTGCTCATCTTCGGCGGCGAGGCCTGCCCGCCCGAGCTGGCCGAGCGGCTGGCCGTGCCGGGGCGCGAGGTGTGGAACACGTACGGGCCCACCGAGGCCACCGTGGTGGCCACGGCGGCGCGGCTCACCGGCGAGGGCCCGGTCCGCATCGGCCTGCCCCTCGACGGGTGGGACCTCGCGGTCGTGGACGGCACGGGCGAGCCGGTGGCCATGGGCGAGACCGGCGAGCTGGTGATCGGCGGCGTCGGCCTGGCCCGCTACCT
The DNA here is from genome assembly GCF_053603495.1 of Nonomuraea sp. NPDC004186. Lineage (NCBI taxonomy): Bacteria > Bacillati > Actinomycetota > Actinomycetes > Streptosporangiales > Streptosporangiaceae > Nonomuraea > Nonomuraea sp. NPDC004186. The sequence continues at coordinate 58,394 of NZ_JBSGFQ010000085.1, forward strand.
GGACCCGGCCAAGGACGCCGAGAAGTACGCGCCGCTGCCCTCGCTGGGCTGGCAGCGCGCCTACCGCAGCGGCGACCTCGTACGCGCCGAACCCGACGGGCTCATCTTCGCCGGCCGGGCCGACGACCAGGTGAAGCTGGGCGGCCGCCGGATCGAGCTGGGCGAGGTGGACGCAGCGCTGCAGGCGCTGCCCGGGGTCGCGGGCGCGGCCGCCGCCGTCCGCACCGCCGGCGGCGGCCACCAGGTGCTCGTCGGCTACCTCGTCACCGAGCCCGGCTTCGACCTGGCCCAGGCGCGCGAACGGCTCGCGGACACGCTGCCCGCGGCCCTGGTGCCGCGCCTGGCGCCGGTCGACTCGCTGCCCACGAGGACCTCGGGGAAGATCGACCGGGCCGCGCTGCCGTGGCCGCTGACCGAGCCGGCCGCCGCGGAGGTCGCGCTGAGCCCGGCCGAGGCGCGGCTGGCCGGGCACTGGACCGCCGTCCTCGGCGTGCCGCCGAGCGGCCCCGACGCCGACTTCTTCACCGACGGCGGCACCAGCCTGGCCGCGGCCCGGCTGGTGTCGGTCCTGCGCGCCGACCATCCCGACGTGGCCGTGGGCGACGTGTACGCCCAGCCGACGCTCGGCGGGCTGGCCCGGCTGCTGGCCGGCAGGGGCGAGGCCGAGCCGGATCGGCCGCCGGTGACCCCGATGCCCGGGCGGTCCGCGCTGGCCCAGTCCGCGCTCATGGTCGTGCTGCTGAGCGCCGGCGCGGCGCGCTGGATCGTGCTGCTCGCCGCGCTCGGCAACCTGCTCGCGCCGTCGTGGGCTCCCCTGTTGTCGTGGTGGTGGGTGGCGCTGGGCGCGCTGCTGTTCGTCACCCCCGCCGGGCGGATGGGCCTGTCCGCGGGCGTGGCCCGGCTGGTGCTGCGCGGCGTGCGGCCCGGCGCCTATCCGCGCGGCGGCGGCGTGCACCTGCGGGTGTGGTTCGCCGAGCGGTTCGCGGAGCGGCTCGGCGTGCCCGACCTGGCCGGGGCCCCGTACATGGCGTGGTACGCCCGGCTGCTCGGCGCCCAGGTGGGCGC
>NZ_JBSGFQ010000086.1:0-57561 GCF_053603495.1 Nonomuraea sp. NPDC004186
CCGCCTCCGCTGTCGGAGTAGGCCTCGTTGACCACGTCCCAGGCGTAGATCTTGCCCTTGTAGTGGGCCATGACGCCGTTGATGTGGTCGATCATGGCCTGGCGCAGCGTGCTGCCGGACAGGGACTGCATCCAGCCGGGCTGCTGGGAGTGCCAGGCCAGGGTGTGGCCGCGGACCCGCTTGCCGTTCTGCACGGCCCAGTTGTAGACGCGGTCGCCGTTGGTGAAGTTGAACTGGCCCCGGTTCGGCTCGGTGGCGTCGATCTTCATCTCGTTCTCGGCCGTCACCATGTTGAACTCGCGGGCGGCGATGGTGGTGTACTGCGAGTCGCCGAGCCTGCCCGCGCTGATGGCGGCGCCGAAGTACCGGCCGCTCTGCGCGGCGGCCGCGCCGAGCGTGCTCGCCGCCGCACCGGCCGGCGTGATCGGTACGGTCACCGCGGTGACCACGGCGATAGCGCCGACGGCGGCGGCGATCAGAACCCGCGGGCGCCTGAGGGGCCGCGGCGGAAGTTTGGCTGTGTCGCCCATGACTGAGTGCTCCAGACTGAATCACGGAAAAGCGGACACGCGGGGTCATCCCCACGCGATCGACGCCGCGTCCCGTGATCGGGGAACGCACACCACCAGGGCATCGTGAACGCGGTCCTCGCCGCGCACCACCACATGGCGGGAGGAAGCCTTCTCGGACACCCAGTCTGGAAACCGCTCCGAAAGTTGTCAAGTAACGGCGAAAGTTTCAGAGTGGCGCTCTCGCCGTCACGTCAGGCGTCCCCTGATAACGCCTGATGAGCCGCACGCGCGTCCGTCGCCCCGCCGCGGGCGCGAGGTGCCCTCCTTGACGTCGCCTCTTCGTCTCGTATTGGCTCGACCTGCCACCACAGCCATCTGACAGAGAAGGAAACGCGACAGGGAAGAAGACATGTGAGCGCTAACAGCCGGCCCGGGGCCACCACCCGGCGGCCATGGCGCGGGGCGGTCCGGCGGACAGACACCACGTCCCTGGAGCCGCCCCTCTCGGAGAGTCGCCGATGAGGAGGTACGCCGAGGCAAGGCGCCGCCGTAATATCCAGCGCCTGGTCACCTGGCCAAGTGGGCTCTGTCAAGATCCTGAACCGCCGAACGATGTTCCGGAGTGTCGGCCAATCTCTCTATTAACACGGTGCTCTTGCTGGGTGACGGTGAGCGCGTAAAGATCCCCATGCAAGGAGGTCGCCATGATCCGCGCACTCAACAAGCTGGGAGACCGCCTCCTCGACAAGTTCCTGCCGTCGGCCAACGCTTCGGCCGCGTGCTGGACCGACTGGTGCTGCCAGGGCAAGTTCTGCCGGACCTGCTGCTACCACGACTCCACCGGCACGACCAGCTGCGGCAGCTTCGACTACTGCTGACGCCCTACCGACAGCCCCCAGGACAGTGCGGGCCGACACCGGGCCGGCACCGTCCTGGTGGGTTTTCCGTGCTTCGCCGCCCACCCCTGAGGAGCTCGCATGCCGTATCTCGTGGCCGCCGTCGTCGTTGTCGGATTGCTGTGCCTGGTGGATCTGGTGCTGACCCTGGCGGTGATCCGCCGGCTGCGCGTGCACACGCTGCGGCTGGCCGAGCTGGCGCCGACGGGTGCCCCGATGGTGCAGCCGGGAACGACGCTCGGCGATTTCAGCGCGACCGCCCTCGGCGGCGAGACCGTGTCGCGCGCGTTCTTCTCGGGGCCCTCCGTGGTGGCGGTGTTCTCCACCGAATGCGCGTCCTGCCACGAGCGGCTGCCGGAGTTCGCGTCCTACCTGGCCGACACCCGTCCCGAACGCGTGCTGGCCGTGGTCACGGGCGACCCCGACGAGGCCCGGCTGTTCACCGGTGAGCTGACCTCGGCCACCGTCGTGGTCGAGCCGATGGGCGGCCCGGTGAGCAGGGCGTTGCAGGTCTCCCGGTTCCCCAGCTTCTACCTGGTCGACGGGGACGGGGTGGTCGTCGCGGCCGACACCGCCCCGGGCAGGCTGCCGGCGGCCACGCGCCGATGACCTCTCCTGCCGGGCACGGCGGCGCCACGCCGCGACGGCGCTTTCGCGCGGCCGCGGCGTCGGCCTGGCGGGCGCACCCGGCCGCCGTCCTGGCATCCGGGATCACGGTGCTGCTCATGGGCCTGGTCCCGGTGGTCACCGCGTGGCTGACCAAGCTCGTGCTCGACGGGCTGGCGGCCGGGGCGGGCCTTGCCGAGCTGCTCCCGTACGGCGTGGCTCTCGGCGTGACCGGCCTGGCGGGCGCGGCCCTGCCCGCGGCCGCGGAGTACGCCCAGGAGCAGCTGCGCCGCGCGCTCCAGGTGCTGATCCAGGACCGGCTCTTCCAGGCCGTCAACGCACACCCGGGGCTGAGCCGATTCGAGAACCCGGCCTTCCACGACCGGGTACGGCTGGCGCAGGACGCCGGCCAGAACGCGCCGCAGCGGATCGTCCGCTCCTCCCTGGGCATCGCCCAGGGAGCCGTCACCCTCGCCGGGTTCACCGCGGCGCTGGCCGTGCTGGCGCCGGGGATGATCCTCGTCGTGGCGCTCTCCGCGCTCCCCTCGGTCCGCGCCCAGCTCGACCTGTCCCGGCGCCGCGCCGGGATGATGTGGGGCGTCAGCTCGAGGACCCGGCGGCAGATCTTCTTCGCCGGCCTGCTCACCAGCCCCGACGCGGCCAAGGAGATCCGGCTGTTCGGCCTCGGCGACTTCCTGCGCGCCAGGATGCTGGGCGAGCTGCGCGCGGTCAACGCCGCCGAGCAGGGGCTCGCCCGCAGGACACTGCGTACCCAGGGGACGCTGTCGCTGCTCGGGGCGGCCGTCGCCGCGCTCGGCCTGCTCTGGGCGATCAGCGGCGCCGCGTCGGGCACGCTGAGCGTCGGCGACGTCGCCGTGTTCGTCGCGGCCGTCGCCGGGGTGCAGTCCGCGCTCGCTTCGATCGTCGGCCAGTCCGCCGACGCGCACAACGCGCTGCTGATGTTCGGGCACTACCTCGACGTCGTCGCCGACGCGCCGGACCTGCCCGTCCCGCGGCGTCCGCGCCCCGTCCCCGCGCTGCGCCAGGGCATCGAGGTGCGCGACGTGTGGTTCCGGTACGACGACGCGCATCCGTGGGTGCTGCGCGGAATCGACCTGTTCATCCCGCGCGGCGGCTCCCTCGCCCTGGTCGGGCTGAACGGCGTGGGCAAGAGCACCCTGGTCAAGCTGATCTGCCGGCTGTACGACCCGGTACGCGGGTCCATCCGCTGGGACGGCGCCGACCTGCGGGAGATGGACCCCGCCGAGCTGCGCGGCCGCATCGGCGCGGTGTTCCAGGACTACATGTCGTACGACCTGACCGCGGCCGAGAACATCGGGCTCGGCGACGTCGCGGCGCTCGACGACCGGGACCGGGTCGAGGCCGCCGCCAGGCTGGCCGGTGTCCACGAGACGGTCGCCGGGCTGCCGCGGGGCTACGACACGCTGCTGAGCCGGATCTTCTTCGGCGACCGGGACGACCCTCAGGCCGGAGTGGTGCTGTCCGGCGGGCAGTGGCAGCGTCTCGCGCTGGCCCGCGCCCTGATGCGGAAGGGGCGGGACCTGCTCGTGCTCGACGAGCCGAGCTCCGGCCTGGACGCGCAGGCCGAGCACGCCATCCACCAGAGCCTGCGCCGCCACCGCGCCGGGCGGACCAGCCTGCTGATCTCGCACCGGCTCGGGGCGGTGCGGGAAGCGGACGTGATCGTCGTGCTCGCCGAGGGGCGGATCGCCGAGCGCGGCTCGCACGCGGAGCTGATGGCGCTGGGAGGGGAGTACGCGGGGCTGTTCACCCTGCAGGCGCAGGGCTACGAGCCGACGGAGTCGGAGGAGGGGGCGAGCCGGCGGACGACGACGCCGAGCACGCGGTCGAACGGCACGTAACCCCATGCCCGCGAGTCCTCGCTGACCGGCCCGTCACCGAGGACGACCAGCCGGCGTGCCGGCACCGTGTCGCCCGGCGACGCCTCCACCCGGGCCATGACCTGGGCGGGCACCGGGTCGCCCGGCACGGCCACCGCGCGCTTGATGAACCACATGGCCGCCCCCGGCCGAGGCAGCGGCCCCTTACGCCACTTCCCCCCGGGCAGCGCGGTCTGCAGCACCACGACCTGGCCGCGCCTGACACCCGAGCCCGTGGTCCTGCGGACGAGCACCCGGTCGCCCGTGCGGTAGGTCGGCAGCATGCTCGCCCCGCTGATCCGTACGACGACGAACCGTCGCCGGGCGACGGCCAGAGCGGCGGCCAGGGCCGCGATCGGGGCCAGCAGGATCATGACGCGCCGCACGGCGCCCTCCAAAGTCGATCACCATGGGTGGACTGCCGACACTAATGCCCGATCGCCTCCGCTGGGGCGGGGGTTCGGCGCACCCGTACCGCCGGCACGATCAGGACGACGGGGAGGAGCGTGACCGGATCCGCAGACTTGCGGAGGCGAGGCGGCCCGCTTCAGCGGACGAGCAGATGGACGAGGGCGACCCCGCCGACGGCCACGATCAGGAAGCGTAGCGTCGCAGGGCTGAAGCGGCGGCCCGCCTCGGCGCCGAGCCGGCCGCCGAGGGCGGAGCCGGTCGCGATGAGCGCGACGGCCGTCCAGTCGTAGTCCGCGACGAACAGGAAGAGGAGCGCGGCTGCGGCGTTGACCACGGCGACCAGGACGTTCTTGGCGGCGTTGAGGCGCTGGGGCGTCTCGTCGAGGAGCATGCCCATGAGGGACATGTAGATGATCCCCTGGGCGGCGGCGAAGTAGCCGCCGTAGACGCCGGCGAGCAGCAGCCCGGCGAAGAGCCCGCGACCGGGCGTTTCACGGTGGCGGCGGCGCAGGTACGTGTTGATGCGGGGCTGCAGGATGACCAGGACGAGGGCCAGGGCCACCAGGACGGGGACGATCCGCTCGAACGCCGCGGCCGGCAGGGTCAGCAGGAGCACGGCGCCGCACAGGCCGCCGAGCAGGGCGGCGACGCTCAGTTTCAGCAGGCGCCGGGACTGGCCGCGGAGCTCTCGGCGGTACCCGATGGCTCCGCTGATGGAGCCGGGGATCAGGCCGAGCGCGTTGGTGACCGTGGCGGTGACGGGTGGGAGGCCGATGGCGAGCAGTACGGGGAAGGTGATGAGGGTTCCGGAGCCGACGACGGTGTTGAGTGCGCCGGCGCAGATGCTCGTCACGAAGACGGCGAGCATCTCCCAGGGGGTCACGACGTTCCCGACGGACAGCGGTCAGGGGAGGCGCTGCTCATGGCCGGCGGGGTCGTCGTCATGCGGCCGACGTTAGACGGGAAAAGCTTCGATGCCCGGCGAAGTGTCGGCGCTCACAGGGGGCGAGCGGCTATCGGGTGGCGTCGGCGTGGTGGGCGAGGGTGGCGATGCGGGAGGCGAGGTCGGGCCAGAGCGGCCTGGGCAGGTCGTGGCCCATGCCGTCGATCATCACCAGCTCCGCGCCCGGGATGGCGGCGGCGGTCGCGCGGCCGCCGCTCGGGTCGCACATGGCGTCCTCGGCGCCGTGGATCACCAGCGTGGGGACGTCGACGGAGCGGAGCCGGGAGGTGCGGTCGCCCGAGGCGACGACCGCGACGGCCTGGCGGGCGACGGCGACCCGGTCGTGGTCGCGGTCGTACGAGAGGCCGGCGCGTTCGCGCAGCGCGGCCTCGTCGAACGCGAAACCGGGCGAGCCGGCCAGGCGGAAGATCAGGACCGACCGCTCGACCGCCTCCTCGCGGGTCGTCGGCGGCGGCCCCGCGAACGCGGCCATCGCCTCGGGCCGGGCCTGGCCCACGGACGGGTCGCCCGTGGTGGACATCATCGACGTCAGCGACCGGACCCGGCCGGGATGCTCGATCGCGATCGTCTGGGCGATCATCCCGCCCATCGAGGCGCCGACCACGTGGGCGCTGTCCAGGCCGAGCGCGTCGAGCAGGCCGACGGTGTCGGCCGCCATGTCGGAGAGCGTGTAGGAGGCCGAGGACGCGTCGCCCGCGAGCGCCGCCGGCAGGTCGGGCGGCGGCGCGTCGTGGAGGTGCGTGGACAGGCCGGAGTCGCGGTTGTCGAACCGGACGACGTGCAGGCCGCGGTCGACGAGCTCCGCGCAGAGGCCGTCCGGCCAGTTGATCAGCTGCCCGGCGAGGCCCATCACCAGCAGCACGGGCGGGGCCTGGGGGTCGCCGAGGCGCTCGTACGCGACCTCGATGCCCGACGGACCGACGTTCGACGCCTTCTCAACGGTCACCGATGAATCATTCCCCGGCGCTCCCGGTCGATGCGGCCGGAGACGGCGGGGAGCAGGCCGCGGGGCAGGAAGAGCACGACCAGGATGAGGACGAGCGCGTACACGGCGTACGACAGCACGCCGGGCGCGTACGACGGCATCCCCGGCAGCGCGGCCAGGCTGTTCAGCCCCTGCACGAGCAGCGTGATCGCGGTCGCGCCGACCACGGCGCCCCAGATCGTGCCCAGCCCTCCGACCACGGCCATCACGATGTACTGGATCGAGATGAGCACGGGGAACGAGCCCGGCGCCACGTACCCCGTGTAGAAGCAGTAGATCCCGCCCGCGAGCCCCGCGAACGCCGCCGACAGCGCGAACACCACCAGCTTGTACCGCCCGACCGGGATCCCCGAGGACGCGGCGGCGGTCTCGCTGGTGGCCAGCGCGCGCAGGGCGCGGCCCGGCCGCGAGGTGATCACGTTCCGGGTCACCAGCATCACCAGCGCCAGCCCGATCCAGGTCAGGTACGCGTACGCGGACGCGCCGCCCGCCTCGAACGACCCCACCGAGAACTGCGGGATGGCCTGCAGCCCGATGTCCCCGCCGGTGACCTCCAGCTGCCCGGCCAGCGAGAGCAGGATGAGCTGCATGGCCAGCGTCGCGAACGCCAGATGGTGCCCGCGCAGCCGCAGCAGCGGCACGCCGATCACCAGCGCCGCCGCGGCCGCCACCACGGGTGCGGCGATCAGCCCGGCCAGGGGCGGCACGCCGTGCAGGGACAGCAGCGCGGCGGTGTAGGCGCCGACGGCGTAGAAGGCGCCCTGGCCCAGCGACACCTGCCCGGCGTAGCCCATCAGCAGCGACACCCCGACGGTGACCATCGCGGCCAGCCCGAGCAGGATGTACACGGCCAGCGCGCTGTCGTCGAGCACCGCGGGCAGGGCCAGGGTCACGGCCGCGACCAGCAGCCCGGCCACCAGGCGGATCATGTCTGCTCCTGGGAGATGGCCGAGCGCCGGCTCGCCTGTACGATCATGACGACGATCATGAGACCCAGCGCCACCTCCAGCTGGTGCGATCCGTAGCCGTACCCGGCGGCCATGGTCTCGGCCACGCCCAGCAGCAGCGCTCCGGCCAGCGTGATCATGGGCCGGGTGAGCGCGCCGAAGACGGCCGCGGCGAAGGCGTTCACGATGAGCGTGACGTCGGTGTCGAACGAGATCGGCCGCAGCGGCGTCACCAGCACCCCGGCGATCCCGCCGAGCAGCCCGCCCAGCGCGAACGCCAGCAGCCCCATCAGCCGCGTGTCGATCCCGACCACGCGGGCGGCGTACGGATTGGAGGCGCACGCTGTCAGCGCCTTGCCCAGGTAGGTGCGCCCGAAGAAGAGCGCCAGCAGCGCGAACGCGGCCGCCGTCACGCCGATGACCAGCAGGTGCTGCGTCTGGACGCGCGCGCCCGCCAGCGTCACCGAGCCCGCCAGGCCGGGCGCCGAGCGCGGCTGGTCGCCCCACAGGACGATCTCGACGGCGTACGCGAGCACGCCCACGCCGAGCGTCACGATCAGGGACGACAGCGGCGTGGTGCCGCGCCGGCCGATGGCGGCCAGGCCGGTCAGCAGCCCCGCCAGCGCCGCGACCAGGACGGCGGCCAGCTCGCTCAGCCCGTGCGGGAACCCGAGCCCGAGCAGCGACGACGCGCACAGCCCGGCCACGACCGCGAACGTGCCCTGCGCGAAGTTCACCACGCCCGTGACCCGGTGGATCACGACCAGGCCGCTGGCGATGAGCGCGACCGCGCACCCGACCGCGAGCCCGTTCAGCAGGTACGTGAGGAAGGCGCTCATGTGATCGCCCCGCCCAGGTACGCGCTGGCGACCCGAGGGTCGCCGGCCAGCTCCGCGCACTCGCCCTCGGCCACGATCCGGCCGGACTCCAGCACGTACGCCCGCCCGCAAAGGTCGAACGCCAGCCGCGCGTTCTGCTCGATGAGCAGCACGGTCAGCCCCTGCTCCCGGTTCAGCTCGGCGAGGTGGCCGGCCAGGTCGGCGGTCACGTTCGGGGCCAGGCCCAGGGAGAGCTCGTCCACCACGAGCACCTCGGGCCGTGACATCAGGGCCCGCCCGAACGCCACCATCTGCTGCTCGCCTCCCGACAGCACCCCGGCCTGCCGCCCGGCCAGCTCCGCCAGCCGGGGGAGCAGGTCGTACACGGACGAGGGATCCCGCAGACCCGACCGCCACCCGCCCAGGGCCAGGTTGTCGGCGACCGACAGGTCCGGGAAGAGCTGGCGGCCCTCCGGGATGAGCGCCAGCCTGCCCCCGATCCCGACCGTGCCCGCGGCGGGCCGGAGCAGCCCGGCGAGGGTGTTGGCCAGCGTGGACTTGCCCGCGCCGTTCGGGCCGAGCAGGGCGACCATCTCGCCCCGCCCGACCGTGAGCGTGACGTGGTCGAGCGCGGTCGCGGTGCCGTACGAGACGATCAGGTCCTTGACGTCGATCATGCGGTCTGCCCGAGGTAGGCGGCGAGCACCAGCGGATCGGCCCGCACCTCGGCGGGCGAGCCGTCGGCGATGACCCGGCCCAGGTCGAGCACCACCACGCGGTCGGCCAGCCGGGTCACGAACGCGACGTCGTGCTCCACGAGCAGGATCGTCAGCCCGTCCGCGCGCAGCTCCTCCACCAGCGCCGCGAGCCGCTCGCGCTCCTGGCCGCGCAGCCCCGAGGCGGGCTCGTCGAGCAGCAGCAGCCGGGGCCGGGCGCACAGGGCGCGGGCGAGCTGGAGCGCCCGCTGCTGCCCGATGGGCAGCAGGTCGGCGGGCCGGTCCGCCCACTCGGCCAGCCCCACGCGGCTCAGCACGGCATCCGCCTCGGCGGTGATCTCGCGCTCGTCGCGCCGGTGCCGCGGCAGCCGCAGCGCCGCCGACACGAACCCCGCACCAGTACGGCCGTGCATCCCGACCATGACGTTCTCCCTGACCGTCATGCCGCGGAACACCCTGGCCGCCTGGAACACGATCGACATGCCGAGCCTGGCCCGCCGGTGCGGCGCGAGCCGGTCCACCCGGTGCCCGCGGAACGAGATCTGGCCGTGGTCGGCCGCCAGATGCCCGGTGATGAGGTTGAACAGCGTGGACTTGCCCGCCCCGTTCGGCCCGATGACGCCGCAGACTTCGCCGTCCGCGACGGCCAGGGACACGTCGCGGACGGCGTAGACGCCCCCGAAGGAGCGGGAGAGCCCGGTGACCGTCAGCACCCGCTACCCCGCGCCGACGGTCTTGGTGAGCTGCTCCTTGGCCCAGTCGGTCGGAACGAATTTCCCGTTCTGCACCGTGTTGACCGAGATGAACTCGGGGGAGAGCCCGGAGTGGTCGGTGGGGGAGTAGCGGAAGCGGCCGTTGGGCGTGACCAGGTCCATGCTCTCCAGGGCCTGCTGCACCTTGGCCTTGTCGGTGCTGTTCGCCTTCCTGATCGCCTCGAAGAGCAGCAGGCTCGCGCTGTAGCCGTCCTGCGCGAACTGCGGTGGCGGATAGCCGTGTTTCTGCTGGTACGGCTTGGCCATCTGCTCGATGACCTGCTTCTGCTTGCCGTCGGGCAGATATTCGCCGACGACGCCGATGGCGCTCTGCACCGTCATGCCCTCGGCCGCGCCGCCCATCGGCTCCAGCCACAGCTTGCTGGCCTGCGACGCGGTCAGGAACAGCGGCGTCTTGAGCCCCGAGGCCACGTACTGCTTGGCCGCCGTCACGCCGGGCGCGCCCGAGCCCCAGAACACCAGCGCCTCGGCGGCGGAGTCGCGCACGTGGGTGAAGAGGGGGCTGAAGTCGGAGGTGGTCGTCTCGTACGGCTCGTCCACGGCGACCTTCACGCCGTACTTGGACGCGAGCGCGATCATCGACTTGTGGCCGGAGACCGAATAGGCGCTCTTGGAGTCCCAGGCCACGGCGATCGTCTTGATGCCCTTGGCCTGGATGTACTGCAGGTAGCGCTCGGCGTACATACCGGACAGGGCGGGGGTGACGAAGATGTACGACTTGATCGGCTCGACCTGCTCCTGGGCGGGGGCCAGCGACAGGTACGGCATCTTGTCACGCTGCGCGAGCGGCTCGACCGCCAGCGCCGAGTTGGAGAACACCGGGCCGATCAGCACGTCGATGTCGCCCTTGATCTGGTTGTAGGCCACGATGCCCTGGTCGGGGGCGGTCTTGTCGTCGCGCGCGACCAGCTCCACCTTGCGGCCGAGCAGCCCGCCCTGCCCGTTGACCTGCTCGACGGCCAGCTCGACGGCCTTCTTGTCCTCGCTGCCCAGCGGCGTGTAGTTGCCGGTGAGGGAGACGATGAGGCCGACCTTGATCGGGTCTTGAGCACCGCCGCCTGAATCACCGCCGCAGGCGGTCGCGGCCAACGCGAGACAAACCAGAGACGGGAGCAGCCTGCGCATCAGGACCCTCCAAGCCGGGATGTGGCCCTGAATGTAGGCAGATATATTACGGGTGTCAAGAGAATGCCCAAGATGCGGGGAGGGCTGAGATGCGGCCTCAGTCGGTGATTCTGACGTTCCTCGGCGATCACGTGTACGGCCGCGGGATCTGCGTGTCCTCGGGCAGCTTCATCGAGGCGTTCGCCAAGGTCGGGATCTCGGAGGAGGCGACGCGTTCGACGCTGACCCGGATGGTCCGCCGCGGCCTGCTGCGCCGCCAGCGCTCGGGCCGCCGCATGTACTTCGGCCTCACCCCGACGAGCACCGAGGTGCTCAAGGACGGCGAGCGGCGCATCTGGCACAGCGGCGTCGTCAACGACGCGGACGAGGACCGCTGGACGCTGATCGGCTTCTCGCTGCCCGAGTCCTGGCAGCGGGAGCGGCACGAGCTGCGCTCGCGGCTGGTCTGGGCCGGGTTCGGGCCGCTGCAGAACGGCCTGTGGATCGCTCCCGGCGACGTGGACGCCGCCCACGTGATCGAGGACCTCGGCGCGAACGTGAAGGTCTTCTCCGCCGAACCCCGGCACCCCACCGACATGCAGGCGCTGGTCGGTGACGCCTACGACCTGTCGGGCCTGGGCGAGCGCTACCGGGAGTTCCTGCGCCGCTGGGACCGGGCCGACCCGGCGGCGGACGCGCCCGACGACCTGGCGCGCTCGCTGACGCTGCTGACCGGCTGGCTGCAGATCATCAGGGCCGATCCGCGGCTGCCGCTGCGGTACCTGCCGCACGACTGGCCGGCGGAGAAGGCCCAGCGGGTGTGCCACACGCTGCACGAGCGGTTCAGGCCGGAGGCGGGGCGGATCGCGGAGCGGCTCCTCGACGTTGTGCCGGATGAAACTTGGGCAGAACGGTGACAGCCATCGCCCAGTGGCCTAACTTGATGGCTTGAGCGTCAAGGAGCGCCGATGCGGAATCAGGGGATTGGCTCATGGCCCGCACGCCGGGCCCGCATGACGCCCGAACGGGTGGCGGTGACGTACCGGGGACATGACCGCACGTACCGTGAGCTGAGCGAGCGGACGTACCGGCTGGCCTCGGCGCTCGGCGTGGGGCGCGGCGAGCGGGTCGCCTTCCTCGGGGTCAACCAGCCCGCGCTGGTGGAGACGTTCTTCGCGGCGGGGCTGGTGGGGGCCGTGTTCGTGCCGCTCAACGCCCGGCTGGCCCGGCCGGAGCTGCGCTACATCCTGGAGGACGCGCAGGCGTCGGTCCTCGTGCTGGGCGAGGAGCAGGACGGCGAGGGGCTGCCGGGGCGGCACGTCACCGACTATGAGGCGCTGCTCGCCTCCGGCTCGCCCGAGCCGATCGACGAGCCGGTGCGCCAGGACGACGTGTGCCTGATCATGTACACGTCCGGGACGACGGGACGCCCCAAGGGGGCCATGCTCACCCACGCCAACCTGACCTGGAACACCTTCAACCTGCTGGTCGACGTGCCGCTCGCGCACGACGAGGTCACGCTGGTCAGCGCGCCGCTGTTCCACATCGCGGCGCTGGCCCAGACGCTGGTGCCGACCGTGCTCAAGGGCGGCCGGGTCATCCTGGAGCCCTCCTTCGACGTGGACCGGACGTTCGACCTGATCGAGGCGGAGCGGGTGACGGTGATGTTCGGGGTGCCGTCGATGTTCGGCTTCCTCACGCGGTCGCCGCGCTGGGCGGGCGCGGACCTGTCGAGCCTGCGGCACCTGCTGTGCGGGGGAGCGCCGGTGCCCGAGCCGCTGATCCGGATTTATCAGGATCGGGGGCTGACGTTCCTGCAGGGGTACGGCATGACCGAGACGGCGCCCGGCGCTCTCTTCCTCGGGGCCGAGCACTCGATCGCCAAGGCGGGCTCGGCCGGGGTGCCGTGCTTCTTCTCCGACGTACGGCTGGTCGCGCCCGACGGCTCCCCGGCGGGTCCCGGTGAGCCGGGCGAGGTGTACGTACAGGGGCCCAACGTCATGACCGGCTACTGGCGGCGGCCGGAGGAGACCGCGAAGGTGCTGTCGGCGGACGGCTGGTTCCGCTCGGGCGACGTCGGCGTCGCCGACGAGGACGGCTACGTGCGCATCTCCGACCGCCTCAAGGACGTGATCATCTCCGGTGGCGAGAACATCTATCCCGCCGAGGTGGAGAGCGTCCTGTTCGGGCACGAGGCGGTCGCCGAGTGCGCGGTGATCGGCGTGCCGGACGACATGTGGGGCGAGGTGGGCAAGGCGCTGGTCGTGCCGGCCCCGGACGCCGCGATCGAGCCCGATGAGCTGCTGGCGTACCTGGACGGCCGCCTGGCCCGCTTCAAGATCCCGAAATATCTGCAATTCGTCCCTGAGCTGCCGAAGAACGCGGCGGGCAAGCTGCTCAAAGCCCACCTCAGACAGCTCTACGGGCACAACCTTGACGACCAGAGGAGATGATCTTCGATGCGCACCTCGCCACCGTTCCGCGCGGACCACGTCGGCAGCCTGCTCCGCCCGCCCGCGCTGCTCCGCGCCCGCGAGACCCTCACGGGCGACGCGCTGCGGGAGGCCGAGGACGAGGCCATCAGGGAGGTGGTACGCCGCCAGGAGGAGGTCGGGCTGCAGAGCGCCACCGACGGCGAGTTCCGGCGGGCCTCGTGGCACATGGACTTCATCTACCGGCTCGGCGGCATCGGCCAGGCCAGTGACGAGCACATCACGGTGCGCTTCCACAGCGAGCAGGGGGACATCGAGTTCACCCCGGCGGCGCTGCGCGTGCACGAGCGGATCCGGCTGAACGAGCCGATCTTCGCCGACGACTTCACGTTCCTGCGCGACACCGTCACCAGCCGTAACAGCGGGGTCGTGCCGAAGCTGACCATCCCCTCGCCGAGCATGGTCCACTACCGGGGTGGTCCGGCCGCCATCGACCCCGAGGTCTACCCGGACGTGGAGGAGTTCTGGCGGGACCTGAGCGCGGCCTACGCCGAGCAGGTGCGCAGGATCGGCGCGCTGGGGTGCACGTACCTGCAGTTCGACGACACGAGCCTGGCGTACCTGAACGACCCGGCCCAGCGGGCGGAGCTGAGCTCGCGCGGGGACGACGCCGAGCACATGCACCTGCGCTACATCAAGCAGATCAACGCCGCCCTGGCCGCCAAGCCCGCCGGGATGACGATCACCACCCACATGTGCCGGGGGAACTTCCGCTCCTCCTGGGCCGCCTCGGGCGGGTACGACTTCGTGGCGGAGGCGCTGTTCGGCGAGCTGAAGGTGGACGGGTTCTTCCTGGAGTTCGACGACGAGCGGTCCGGGGGCTTCGAGCCGCTGCGTTTCGTGCCGCCGGGGAAGATGGTGGTGCTGGGGCTGGTCACGACCAAGCGGGGCGAGCTGGAGTCGAAGGACACGCTCAAGCGGCGGATCGACGAGGCCGCCAAGTTCGTCGACCTCGACCAGATCTGCCTGTCGCCGCAGTGCGGGTTCTCCTCGACGGTGGAGGGCAACCAGCTCACGGCCGACGAGCAGTTCGCCAAGCTCCGCCTGATCGTCGAGACGGCCCAGGAGGTCTGGGGCTAGCCCCCACCCGCCCCCAGCAGCGCTTCACGCGTGGGGGCGAACGTGACGACCGAACCCGTGCGGCGGGCCTGCTCGGCGGCCCACACCACGCGATGGGTCATGAGGCTCTCGAACGCGTCCGAGCGCAGCGGCGACGGGTCGCCCGAGGCGACGGCGGCGAGGAAGGCGTCCACCAGGCCCTCGTCCCCGCCGCCGTGCCCGTCCGCCGCCGAGGCCCCCGCCGAAGCTTCCCGCGCGTCCGCGTGGGCGGCGGTCGTGTCGACGATTTCCTCCTCGCCCGTGCGGAAGTCCACCACGCGCAGGGTGCGGCCGTCGCCGTCGACGTAGCCGTGGGTGCCGAACAACCGCGTCCGCCGGTCCTCCATCGGCGTGAACGCGCTCATCGTGAACGAGCACGTCGCCCCGTCGTCGAACTCCATCACCACCTCCTGGTGATCGACCACGTCGTTGTCGCACGCGTACACGCACCGCCCGTACGGCCCCACCCGGAGCGCCTCCAGCACGGCCTCCCGCGTGCGCCCGGGCGTGACGGCCGACAGCGGCCAGAACTCGCTCGACGGGTCCCCGAGGCACCCGAGATAGAGCCGCGGCGCCGAGTACGGGCAGGACGGCTCCAGGGGGCAGTCCACGCACCGGTCCGCGGCCGACGCGGGTCGGTCCTCGGCGCGGAAGTGGGACAGGGAGCCGAACGACGACACCCGCGCGGGCGGCCGGCCGAAGAGGTGCACGAGCCAGTCGATGTCGTGGCACGCCTTGGCCAGGAGCATCGGCGCCGAGGTGTCCTGGCGGCGCCAGTGGCCGCGGACGAAGGAGTGCGCCTGGTGCCACCACCCCACCGGCTCGAGGTGCTGGGCGCTGATCAGCCGCCCGATCCGGCCGGAGTCGAGCAGGTCCCGCACGGCCCGCGTGTAAGGCGTGTACCGCAGCACGTGGCACACGGCCAGCATGATCCCGTTGCGCCTGGCGGCCTCGGCGATCCGTGCCGCCTCCCGCTCGTCCGGCGCCATCGGCTTCTCCAGGAGAATGTGGTAACCGAGGTCCGCCAGCGCCACTGCGGGGTCGGTGTGCAGCTGGTCCTGCGTGGCGATGACGACCGCGTCGGCCAGCCGATCCGCCGCCGCCAGCTCCTTCCACCCGGGGAACGCCGACCCGGCCGGGACGCCGAACTCCGCCGCGAACGCGGCGCGGCGCCGCGGGTCGGGCTCCGCGACCGCCACCACCCGCCCCGCGCCCGTGGCGTGCGCGTGGCGGGCGTAGGTCAGCCCTCGCAGGCCGCCGCCGACGACGGCTAGAGTCACCTCAGTCATGGAACCTTCCCGGCGAAATATCATGGAGACCATCATTATTAGGAGTCGGCTGGCTGACGGCAAGGGGCGTCCATGGGCGAGGATCTGAGCGGCGGTGACCTGTCGCGGCTCAGGCAGCTCAACGCGCTCGCCGTGATCAAGGCGCTGCGGGGCGGGCCCTCGCTCACGCTCACCGAGGTCGCCAAGCGCACCGGCCTGTCGCGCGCGTCCGCCGAGGACGTGGTCCGCGAGCTGCTGCAGAAGGGCTGGGTGGCGGAGGCGGGCGCCACCGCGGGCAGCGTGGGCCGCCCGGCCAGGCGCTACCGCTTCAGGGCGGACGCGGGGCGGGTGCTCGGCGTCGACATCGGCGGCCACAAGATCCGCGCCGTCGTCGCCGACCTCGACGGGAACGTCGGCGACCGGGCCGCCGTCCCGGTGACGCCGGAGATGGGCAGGCCGGAGCGGCTGGAGGCGGTGGACGCCGCGGTGGCCGCGTGCCTGGAGGGCGCCGGCCTGGCCGCGGGCGACGTCTGGGCCGCCGGCGTCGGCACGACGGGCCTGGTGGACGGCGCGGGCCGGGTGATGCTGTCGGAGGCGCTGCCCGAGTGGACCGGCGTCGACCTGGCCGCCCACGTGCGCCGACTGGTCCCCGGCCCCGTCCTGGTCGAGAACGACAGCAAGCTCGCCGCCAGGGCCGAGTGCTGGCGCGGCGTGGCCCGCTACGCCAAGGACATGGTGTTCCTGCTGGCCGGGCTCCGCACCGGCGCCGGCCTGGTCATCGACGGCAAGGTGCACCGGGGCTTCGCCAACGCCTCGGGCGAGATCGGCGCGCTGCCCGCGCTCGGCTGGATCCGCGCCCAGGAGCACCTCAAGGCCGCCAGCGGTGAGGCGGGCGACGTGTTCGCGGCGGCCCGGGCGGGCGAGCGGGCGGCCGTCACGGCCGTGCGCCGCTACGTCAGGGACCTGGCGCTCGGCGTGTCCGCCCTGGTCCTGGCGCTGGACCCGCAGATGGTCGTGGTCGGCGGCGGCTACTCCCGCTCGGCCGACGTGCTCATCGAGCCGCTCAAGCGCGAGCTGGACCGCTGGTGCATCCGCACGCCCGAGGTTCTCATGTCCGCGCTGGGCGACGAGGCCGTGGTGCTCGGCGCCGTACGGATCGCGCTCGACGACGTCGAGGACCGCCTGCTCGACGGCCGCACCCCGCTCGTGAGCCATCTGTAACAAAGGAGGCCCTTGAAGAAAATTTCACTGGACTCCATCATTACTCCCACGTTCTAGGAGAGGACACGGGAGATGTGGAAGTCGGCACGGAGCGGTGCGGCGCTCCTTTGCGCGGCGTTGCTGGCCTCCGCGTGCGCGGGCGGTGAGCAGGCTGGCACGGGTGCGCGGTCGCAGGAGAAGGTGACGCTGTCCTACGGCGTCTGGGACGCCACCCAGCAGGCGGTCATGCAGGAGCTGGCCGCCGAGTTCACCAAGACGCACCCCAACATCGCCGTCGACGTCCAGGTCACGCCATGGGCCGACTACTGGACCAAGCTCAAGGCGGCGGTGACCGGCGGCGCGGCCCCCGACGTCTTCTGGATGAACGGCCCCAACTTCCAGCTGTACGCCTCCAACGGCGTCATCAAGCCCATCGAGGAGCAGGTCGACAGCTCCGTCTACCCCAAGCCGCTGGTCGACCTCTACACCTACGACGGCAAGCTGTACGGCCTGCCGAAGGACATGGACACCATCGGCGTCTGGTACAACAAGACGCTCTTCGACGCCGCCAAGGTGAAATATCCGGCAGCCGACTGGACCTGGGCCGACTTCAAGGCCGCCGCCGCCAAGCTCACCGACGCCAAGAAGGGCGTCCACGCGATCGGCGCGGAGCTCACGAGCTTCCAGGAGTACCAGTACAACACCATCTACCAGGCCGGCGGCCACGTGATCTCGCCCGACGGCCGCAAGTCCGGCTACGACGACCCCAAGACCATCGAGGGCCTGCGGTTCTGGACCGACCTGATCGCCGGCGGGCAGTCGCCCGACCTCAAGACCATGACCGACACCGCCCCGATCCAGCTCTTCGAGGCCGGCAAGCTGGCGATGTACTGGGGCGGCTCCTGGGACGTGGCCGAGTTCACCAAGAACGACTACACCAAGGACAAGGTGGACGTGGCCCCGCTCCCCAAGGGCGAGAAGCAGGCCACGATCATCCACGGCGTCGCCAACGTCATGTCGGCCAAGACCGAGCACCCGGCCGAGGCGTGGGAGTTCGTCAAGTTCCTCGGCTCCAAGCCGGCCGCCGACCTGCTGGGCAAGAAGGGGCCGATCCCGGCGTACAACGGCACGCAGAGCGCGTGGGCGGCCGCCCATCCCGAGCTGAAGCTGCAGGTCTTCCTCGACGCCGTCGCGTACGCGGTGCCGTACCCCGTCTCCAAGAACACCGCCGCCTGGCAGGAGGCCGAGCTGACCCACCTCACCAAGGCGTGGACCGGCGAGGTGCCGATCGAGAAGGCGGCCGCGGACCTCGCGGCCGGGATGAACGAGCTGCTGGCCAAGGAGTGACGTGACCGCCACCGCCGAGAAGCGCCTCACCAGGGCGGCTCACGCGGCGAGGAGACGTCCGCCGCGCACCGAGGCCCTGTGGGGGTACGTGTTCATCGCCCCCACCGGGCTCGGGCTCGCGATCTTCTACCTCTGGCCGGTGCTCCAGACCGCGTACTTCTCCTTCACGGAGTGGGGCGCGTTCGGGGGCCACACCTGGACGGGTCTGGACAACTACGTCCGGCTCGTCGCCGACCCGGAAGTGGGCCGGGCCGTGCTCAACACGCTCGCCTACACCGGGCTGGGCCTGGTGGGGATCCCGCTGGCCATCGTGTTCGCCGCGCTGCTCAACCTGCCGGGGCTGCGGGGCGTGGCCGTGTACCGGACGGCCTTCTTCCTGCCCGTGGTCACCATGCCGGTCGCGGTCGCCATGCTCTGGCGGTGGCTCTACAACGGCGACTACGGCCTGGTCAACCAGGTGCTCGCGGTCGTCGGCGTGGACGGGCCCAACTGGATCGCCGATCCGGACACGGCCATGTACGCGCTGGTCGTGGTGGGGATCTGGAGCAGCATCGGCTACAACCTGATCATCTTCCTGGCCGGGATGCAGGCCATCCCGAAGGAGCTGTACGAAGCGGCGAGCCTGGACGGGGCCGGTCGCGTCCGGCAGTTCTTCTCGGTCACGCTGCCGATGTTGTCGCCGACCGCGTTCTTCATCTCGATCGTGTCCGTGATCGGCTCGCTGCAGCTGTTCGACCTGGTCTTCGTGATGACCGGGTCCGGGCAGGCGGCGCGGGCCAACCCGGCGTACTCGCGGCTCCAGACGGTGGTGCAGCTCTTCTACGAGCGCGCCTTCGTCACCGACGACCGCGGCTACGCCGCCGCCATCGTGATCGCGCTGCTCCTGCTCATCGCGGCGCTGACGGTCCTGCAGTTCCGGCTCCAGCGCAGGTGGGTGCACTATGTCTGAGCGTCGTCGGTCGTTCGGGGTGCACGCGGTGCTGGCCGCGGCGTCGCTGGCGATGGTGGCCCCGTTCGTGTGGCAGGCCGTCACCTCGCTCAAGACGCTCAGCGGCGCCACCCGGGTGCCGCCGAGCCTGCTGCCCGAGTGGCGGTGGGACAACTACGCGAAGGTCTTCGAGCTGCTGCCGTTCGGCGACCAGTTCCTCAACACGGTGGTGATGGCGGCGGGGCGGGTGGCGGGGCAGGTGCTGTTCTGCTCGATGGCCGCCTACGCCTTCGCCCGGCTGCGCTTTCCCGGCAGGAACCTGCTCTTCGGCGTCTTCCTGTCGGTGCTCATGGTGCCGCCGCAGCTCTTCGTGATCCCGCAGTACCAGATCATGTCGTCGCTCGGCTGGCTCAACAGCCTGCAGGCGATCATCGTGCCGGGGCTGTTCAGCGCCTTCGGGGTGTTCCTGCTGCGGCAGTTCTTCCTCGGTCTGCCGCGCGAGCTGGAGGAGGCCGCCCGGCTGGACGGCGCCGGGCCGGTGCGCATCTACTGGTCGATCATGCTGCCGCTGGCCCGGCCGGGCCTGGTGGCGCTGGCCATCCTGGTGCTGCTGTGGGCCTGGAACGACCTGTTCTGGCCGCTGGTGGTCAACACCGACCCGGACAAGATGACGCTGTCGGCGGGGCTGGCCGCGCTCCAGGGCCAGTACCAGACGGACTATCCGGTGCTGATGGCCGGCTCGCTCATCGCCTCGCTCCCGGTGATCGCCGTCTTCGTGTTCCTGCAGCGGCAGTTCATCCAGGGCATCGCCACCACGGGCTCGAAGGGCTGACCGCCCCGCTCGTGACGGGAGCCCGGGCCGGCACCTGCCCGGGCTCCCGCGGCCTCCTCAGCGGATGACGATCGTGGTGAGCGCCCGCGGCTGCAGCGTCACCGTGCGGCCCGTCACCGCGGACGGCGTGAGCGAGTTGGCGCCGTCGGTGAGGTACGCGGTCGCCCGGCCGCGCACGCCCTGCCACGTGACCGGCGCGGTGCCCGTGTTGAGCACCTCGACGACGCGCGAGCCGTCCGGGTTGCGGAAGGCGGAGACCTTCAGCGCCGGATCCGCCGCCGCAGTCTCCAGCCTGACCGCGCCCGGCCGGATGAACCTGCTGTACGCCGCCAGCGCCCACAGCCGCTTCGACACGCGATACGTCTTCGCCGTGTCGTCGAGCTGCAGCAGCGCCCGGGTCGCGCCGCGCGAGCCGCCCAGCCAGTAGACGTAGCCGCTGACGTTCCCCAGCGTGAGCGCGTCGTGGACGGCCTGCGCGATCGCGAAGCCGTCGTAGCCGCTGCCGTCGTCCCAGCTCTCGTTCCAGGTGCTGCCGTTCGGGTTCCACTCCGACATCCAGGTCTTCCTGGTCGTCGGCAGCGGCGCGTCCACGGGGCTGGCGTAGGTGTGCCCGGTGTGGGTCTTCACCCAGCGGCGGGCCTCGGGGTCGGCCTCGATCGCGGCCGTGTACGCCTTCGCCTGGTTCCAGCCGAAGGAGTCGCAGCAGGTCACGTGCACGCTCTTGGCCGCGGGGCCCAGCACCTTGGCGAACTGGGCGGCCTGCTCCGGGGTGAAGCGCATGGAGGCGTACGTGGCCGTCCAGTCGGGCTCGTTCGTGAACCCCAGGTCGGTGATCTTGATGCCTTCCTTGGCGTAGAACTTCGTGTACGCCACCAGGTAGTTCGCGTACGCCCGCTGCCACTCCGGCTTCAGCGTGCCGCCGCCCTTGTCGTCGCCGTTGTCCTTCATGTAGCCGGGCGCGCTCCAGGCGTCGGCGAAGAACCGCTTCACGCCGTACGCCTGGGCCGCCTTGGCCACCCACACCTGGCTGTTGTCGTCGCCGTCCCACACGTACCTGGGCGGGGCGTCCGGGCCGCCGGGGTCCTCGGGCTGGATCGACACCATGTGGTCGTACGGGCTCCCGGCGGGGGAGGAGCCGATGCCGAGCCGCAGGATGCTGAGCCCGGCGCCCTTCTCGCGGTCGAACCACAGGTCCAGGACCTCGCGCTGCTGCGACTCCGGCAGCGCCTTGAGCAGCTCGTTGCGCCGGAACGCCTGGGAGATGCCGAAGCCGTCGATCTCCTGGTGCCTGACGTGCTCGTTCACGGTGATGGCGGGGGGCTGGGAGGGGTTCACCGCAGGGAGGCCGAGCAAGGCGACCGCGACGACTCCACGAAACATGACGCCTCCGAAAGTTTCGGATACATATCGATATATTTCACCGATATCGCCGGAACCGTAAGCGGTCCGGAGGCCTCCCGTCAACCGATGTTCAGCGCGCGGACACGGCAGGGCCGGGGCGCTGTGCGCGCCCCGGCCCCCACTCCGGTGCGTCAGCGGCTCGCGACCGGCGGCGGATTGACGACGGTGCCCGGCGGCGCCGGGTCCGGGGCGATGATGAACTCCTCCGGCCACACCGTGAGCTGGATCTGCTGCCCGGCCCCCTTGATCACGTCGTGCAGGTTGCCGCGTTCGAGCTTGGTGAGCAGGAACACCTCGTCGTCCCGGTTGACCGGGTCCGCGCGCAGCCAGGCGTCGAAGCCGTCGAAGTCCGTGAAACCGGCCGCGAGGTACGGCACGAGGCGGCGGAACAGCTTCGGCCACGTCACCAGGCCCTCGGCGTCGGCCAGGCCGGTGACGGTGGCGGCGCCGTCGGGGTCGGCGGTCGAGCCGGGCCAGATGCCGGCGGCCTTCCCCCTGGCCGCCTGCGACACCTCCGCCAGGTGCGTACGCAGCTGCGCCGGCAGCGTCGCGTAGAACGCCGGATAGACCAGCCCGCCGGCCAGCAGCGTGCCGTTGGCGGACGCGTCCACGAGCGCCGGGTCCAGGAACACCGAGGTCCCGTCGGCCCCCGGATGCTCACCGGCGTAGGCGAACCCGATCAGCCGGCCGTTCGCGTCGACCCCGTTCGTGAGCACGTGCCCGCGGATGGAGTCCTGGTCCGCCGACTGCACCTTGTTGGGCAGGTCCTCCCAGTAGCGCACGTTCGTGAACCCGAGCAGGCGCAGCAGCTCGTCCCTGGCCGCGTTGGCCCCGGCGAGCTGCTGGTGCGTCTCCTCGAAGTGGGTCTCCAGCGCGTCGATGGCCTCCAGGCGCACGGAGACGCCGCGGCGATTGATCTTCGGCGGGTGGCCGGAGCGCCGCGGCAGCCCCTCCACCAGCGCGGGTGAGTCGGGCAGGAACTTCACGGTGTCGCCGTCGGGCTCGGGGCCCTGCCGCGGGAGATCCGCGTACCGGATCACGAAGTTCCCGCGTAAAAGCGTGTAAGTCATGGATTGCCCCCCATCATGTGGCGAGCGGAGCGTAACCCGCGCACCTCGCGCCGTCCATGGGGGGCGCGGCCGATCAGTCGAGGCAGAACTCGTTGCCCTCGGGGTCGGCCATCACGATGTGACCGGCGCCGAGCGGGGGAGCGGGCTCGTGGCGCTGGAGCCGCGTGGCGCCGTGGGAGACGAGCCGCTCGGCCTCCGCCTCCAGGGCCGCCATCCGCGCGTCGCCCTCGAACCCCGGGGCGGCCCGCACATCGAGGTGCACGCGGTTCTTGACCTGCTTGCCCTCGGGCACTCGCTGGAAGAACAGCCGCGGCCCGGCCCCGTCGGGGTCGATCACCGCCGAGGCGTCGTTGCGGCGCTCGGGCGGCACGCCCATCGCCTCCAGGGCCTGCTCCCACGACTCGAAGCCCTTGGGCGGGTCCTGCACCCGGTAGCCGAGGGCCTCGGCCCAGAACGCGGCCAGCCCGGCCGGATCGGCGCAGTCGAAAGTGATCTGAACGTCGCGGGCCATGTCAGCTCGCCTCCCGGTGGTTGTGCAGGTAGAGGTCGCGCAGCAGGCAGACCTCCGCCAGATGGTGGATCAGTTCGCGGTTGATGTGCAGCACCAAGGCCGCCAGCGGAAACTCGGCGTACGGCCCCTCCGCCTCCCCGCACGGGCGGGCGAGGCCGGCCTCGCCGAGGGACTCGACCCCGGCCAGCCACGTGGCGTATTCGGCGTCGAGCTGGGCCAGCGCCGCGTCCGCGGTCGGAGCGTACTCGAACGACCCGTAGTCGGTCGGCGTGGCGCCGAAGTGCGAGGCGTTGCGCATCGCCAGCACGCCGACGATCACGTGCCCGAGCCGCCAGGCGATCGTCGTCAACGGCGGCGGCTCGGGCATCGGGAACTCGAAGTCGATGGTCATCGCGCCGGCCCCGGCCTGCACCGGCGCGGCGCCGGTGCCGCGCGGCCGCACGCTCCAGCAGCCGGGCGCCGGCTCCCAGAAGTACTCGTCATCGGTGAGCCCGTCGAGGCGATCGCGC
The DNA here is from genome assembly GCF_053603495.1 of Nonomuraea sp. NPDC004186. Classification (NCBI taxonomy): domain Bacteria; kingdom Bacillati; phylum Actinomycetota; class Actinomycetes; order Streptosporangiales; family Streptosporangiaceae; genus Nonomuraea; species Nonomuraea sp. NPDC004186. Next base: position 23,290 of record NZ_JBSGFQ010000086.1, read on the forward strand.
AGCTGATGGGTCCAGTGCCAGTCGGTCTGATCTCGGAGCAGGGTGTTCCAGGGCAGGTCGTTCATGGCTCAAGCCTCTCGCATATAGCGGACAGGATCGGTCCGTGATCTGTGGAACGATGAGCGCGTGTCTGTTGAGTCGACGACCGAGCGGGTGCTGCGGCTGCTGGCGCTGCTGCAGCGCCGGCCGTCCTGGACCGCTGTCGAGCTCGCCGCCGAGCTGGGGGTCACCGACCGCTCGGTGCGCCGCGACGTGGAGCGCCTACGCGCGCTCGGCTATCCCGTGCACGCGACGGCGGGCGTCGGAGGCGGCTACCAGCTCGGCGCGGGCACCCGGCTGCCGCCGCTGCTCCTCGACGACGAGGAGGCGATCGCGACGGCGGTGTCCCTGCGGCTGGCGGCGGGAGGCACGGTCGCCGGGGCGGGCGAGGCGGCGCTGCGGGCGCTCGCCAAGCTCGACCAGGTGATGCCGCCCCGGCTGCGCGCCGAGGTCCGGGCGGTGTACGGCGCCACCGAGACCCTCGTCGACCCCGGGGTCGAGATCGACGCGGAGCTGCTGATGATGCTCGCGCGGGCCTGCCGCGACGCCGTGCGGGTGCGGTTCCGGTACGCCACGCACGACGGCGGGGAGCGCGAGCGCACGGTCGAGCCGGTGCGGATGGTCTCCACCGGCCGCCGCTGGTACCTGATGGCCTGGGACGTCGACCGCGACGGCTGGCGCACCTTCCGGCTGGACCGGATGCACGAGGCGGAGGCGACGACCTGGCGCTTCCGGGCGAGGGAGCATCCTGACCCGGCCGCCTACGTGCAGCGGTCCGTGGCCGAGGCGCCCTACCGCTATCTCGCCCGGGTGCGCCTGCACGCGCCGCCAGACCGCGTGCGGGAGCTGGTGCCGCCCCAGGTGGGGCGCGTCGAGGACGATCGCGACGGGTGGTGCGTGCTCGTCGCCGGCGGGCAGGACCTCGACTGGCTCGCCGTGCACGTTGCCCGGCTGGGCTTCGAGGCGGAGGTGCTGGAGCCCGCCGAGCTGCGGGAGGCCGTCGCCCGGCTCGCCCGCCGCCTCGCGGCGATGGCCGGGCCCGGCTCAGGTCGCGGCTAGCGGTACACCGCCACGGCGGCCTCCCCGACCAGGGTGTCCACGACCGCGACCAGCTCACCCACCACGGGCGGGGCGGCCGAGGCGATCTCGCGGAGGCGGCCGACCAGCCGGTTCGCCGGCTGGTCGAGGTAGAGCTCCGACTCCAGCCGCAGCACCGCCACCAGCCCGCAGAGCGCGGCGCACCGCGCGTCCGGCGGCTTCCAGCCCTCGACCGCCGAGCGCACCCCCGAAGAGGCCCGGACGACCGAGGCGATGTCGGCGAGCTGGTGACGCGTGTACGGCAGCATGCCCAGGCGGCGCCTGCTCACCCTGACGAGCACGCCCGAGGCGACCAGGGCCTCGCGGGTACGGTCGTAGAGGCCGTTCGCCGCCTTCTTGATCAGGAGCCTGACGTCGCCGTCCGCCAGGGAGACGGGGGTGTCGCCGGCCGGAGGGCGGGAGACGGTCGCCCGGCCGTCGGCGACGGTGACGCGACCGCTGACGGCCAGTTCGAGCACCACCGCGCCGGCCAGCCCGAGAGCCATCGACGACTGGTGGATCAGGGGCTTGCCGGACTGGTCGTGCGCGATGAGATACAGGTCCTCGTGGAGCGGCAGCCGGTTCATGGTGTCCCCTCGCCCGTCAGAGACGTCCGGTCAGGCCCTGGAGGGTGGGCCGGCGGCCGAGCGCGTACAGGCCGGCCAGCACCAGGCCGCCGACGCCGAGCCAGATCAGGCCCACCAGCTGCGCCATCACATGGGCGTTGATCACGACGAAGACGAGGATCCCCATCCCGATCAGCGGCGCGACGAGGTGTGTCCACATGGCGTCCGAGCCGAGGCGCAGCGAGTAGTGCACGATCACCGACGCGTGCAGGACGATGAACGCGACCATGGCGCCCATGCTGATCAGGCTGCTGAGGAGGTCGACGCCGTCGGAGCGGGTGGACATCCAGACCCCGAGGCCGACGGACAGCAGGGAGACGAGCGCGATGGCGTTGGCCGGCACCGACTGCCTGACCGACACCTTCGCCAGGAACGACGGGAGCTGCCGGTCGCGGGCCATCGCGTACAGCAGGCGGGAGGCCGCGACCTGGGCCACCATGGTGTTGGCCACGCCCCAGGAGAGCGCGGTGGCGGTCGAGGTGAGGTGCCTGAGCCACTGGCCGCCGGCCACCGCGGCCGCGTCGTAGAACGCGGTGTCGCCTCCATGGCGCAGGAGGCCCGCCGGGTCGGGCACCAGCAGCGCGGCCACCCACACCTGCACGATGAACAGCACGCCCGCCAGCACCAGGGCCAGCCGCATGGCCCTGCCCACCTGCTCGGACCCGCCGGTGGACTCCTCGACCAGCATGCTGATCCCGTCGAAGCCGATGAACGACAGCACGGCCACCGACACCGCGGCGAACACCACCGGCCAGGAGAACGTCTCCAGGTTGAACAGCGGGGAGAGGCTGAACCCGCGGCCCTTGCCCTGGAGCAGGGCCCAGACGCCGACCACGAGGAACAGCGCCAGCACGACCAGCTCGAACACGATCATGATCCGGGTGAGCTTGACCGTCATCCGGATGCCCCGGAGGTTGATCGCGGTGTTGAGCGCCACGAAGGCGATCAGCCAGACCCACACGGGGATCTCCGGCACGATGGCGTGCATGGCGATCGAGGCGACGAGGTAGAGCAGGCACGGGACGAGGATGTAGTCGAGCAGCACCATCCACCCGGTCAGAAACCCGGCCGGCGGCGCGATGCCGCGGCCGGCGTAGTTGTAGACCGAGCCGGACAGCGGGAACGCCTTGACCATCTGCGCGTACGAGGCTGCCGTGAACAGCAGCGCGATCATCCCGACGAGGTACGCCAGGGCCGGCATGCCGCCCGAACGGGCGTAGACGGAGCCGAAGATCGCGAAAGGGGAGATCGGCACCATGAACACCAGGCCGTAGGACACGAGGTCGGTCATCCCGACCCCGCGACGTAACTCCTGCCGGTATCCGAACTGCTCGACGTTCGCGTGCTGTGTGGGCACGACGGCCACTCCAAGGTCATGCGGGAACGGGGGGTTCGATTGGGCGATCCTTCCGTAGCCCGAGGCCGCGTCGCAAGACCGATGGCAGGCTTATGTCACACGTGAGCAGGGCTCGAAATGGGGTTCAGCCGAGGCGGGACTGGAGACCGTCGAGGACCCGCTGGAGGCCGTACTCGAAGCCGTCCTGGTCGGCCTGGGAGGAGAGCTGGCCGCGCTGCGCGGCGTAACGGGCGCGCAGCCGCGGGTAGTCCTGCACGGCCCGCTCGGCCGCCGGCCACAGGTGCTCCACCCACTCTTGCTCGGTCTGACCGCTGCGGGCGATCATGGACAGGATCGCGGCCTCGCTGGTGGTGACGCCGAGCACGTACGCGACGAGCGTGCTCATCGCCTGGTCGGCCTCGTCGAGCGGGAACCCGGCGGACTCGAAGACGCCGAGCATGTGCTCCGTCTGGCGCAGCATGTTGGGCCCCAGGTAGGCCAGCCCCACCTCGCCGAGCTTGGCGGCCATCCACGGGTGGCGCAGGATCGTGGCGCGCAGGCCGTGGGCGATGCGCGCGATGACCTCCCGCCACCGGGTGGCGTCGGTCTCCTCGGGCAGGGGCAGCTCGCCGTAGACCGCGTCCACGGCGAGCTCGATCAGCTCGTCCTTGTTGGCCACGTGGCGGTAGAGCGAGGTCGCCCCGGCGTTGAGCCGGCTGCCGAGGCGGCGCATGCTCAGGGCGTCGATGCCCTCCTCGTCGAGCAGCCGGACGGCCTCGGCCACGATCTGGTCGCGGCTCAGCGCCGGCTGCTCCCGCTCGCGGCGGGGCCGCGCCCACACCGAGGGGATGGACTGCTCGTCTTTCGCCATGCCCCTCACCATAGCGCACGTTGTACGCATGTGCGGACAGTGTTAGCGACGACGCTTCCGCTTGCGGTCGTGCTGCTGGGGACGGTGGCCGGCGTGGGCCGGGGCCGGGGTCCGGGCGGGGCCGTAGCCGATGGCGCCCATCATGCCCTGCTCCTGGTGATACAGGTTGTGGCAGTGGAACATCCACTCGCCGGGGTTGTCGGCGAGCACGTCCAGGTGGAGCCGCTGGCGCGGCTTGATGTTCACGGTGTCCTTGCGCGGCCCGCTGCCGTCGGCCAGGCGCAGCTGGAACGTGTGGCCGTGCAGGTGCATCGGGTGCCACATGGGCGACTGGTTGTCCAGGATCAGCCGGACCGTCTCCCCCCGGTCCACGCGCAGCCGCAGGTGGTCGCCGGCGACCTTGTCGTTCATCGTCCACTCGTTGCCGGACGGGCGCATGCCGAGCGTCACCGTGATGGCCCTGGACGGGCGGGGGAGATCGAGGGACGACGGGGCCTCCAGGTCCCGGTACGCCAGCATCCGCTCGGTCAGCTCCGGCACCTGGACGGTGCTCGCCGGCGCCTCCGCCCGCCGATCCGTCCGCACCACCGCGAACGCCCGCCCCCGCTTGCCCTCCGCTATCGCGACCAGCGGGAACGCGCCCGAGTCGAGCCGGGTCAGGAAGTCGTAGCGCTCGCCCATGCCGATGAGGAACGTGTCCACGTCCACGGGCCGGCACGGGAACCCGTCGGTGTGGGTGACGGTCATGCGATGCCCGCCGAGCGCCACCCGGAAGGCGGTGTCGGACGCCGCGTTGATCACCCGGAACCTGACCGTGCGGCCCGGCGCGGTGCGGAAGGTCATGGGGGCGTCCGGCGCCTGGCCGTTGACCAGGTAGAGCGGGTGCACCATCTCCGCCGCCACGCCGCCGAGCGCCTCGCTGCGCAGGGTGTCGTCGTGGTCGGTGGAGGCGTTCAGCCGGGCCAGGGCGTCGTCGGGAGTCCCGTCGATGCCGTCCAGCCAGTCGTCGAGCACGACGGTGAACTCCTCGTCGTAGTCGAGCGGCTCCCGCGGGTCGAGGACGACCAGGGTGCCGTACAGGCCGCGGTCGGGCTGGGTGCCGACGTGCGAGTGGTAGAAGTACGTGCCGGGATCGGGCACGGTGAAGTCGTAGTCGAACGTCTTGCCCGGCTGGGTCGCCTCCTGGCTGAACCCCGGCGCGCCGTCCATGGGGAAGTCGAGCCTGATGCCGTGCCAGTGCACGGTGGTCGCCGCGGGCAGGTCGTTGACCAGCTTCGCGCGGACCCGCTCACCGGCCATGACCCTGATCTGCGGGCCGGGGACCTCGTCGTTGTACGTCCAGGTGCGCACCGTGCGCCGCCCCAAGGTGACCGTCGCGGGCCGGGCCCGCAGCACCATCGCCCGGGGCCGCGGCTGCGCCGCCGCGGGCGGGCCCCCCAGCAGGGGAACGGCGCCGGCCAGCGCACTGGCGAATGTGCCGGTGACGAACGCCCGGCGGGACACCCGCCCGCCCGTACCCCACGAACTCGACCAACCACCCACGACACCTCTCCCTCCGCTCACCAGGCGAGATTACGGAGGGTAACGGGCGAAATCCCCTCGCCACGCCGATGGAGATCCCTAGCGCGTGCCGGGCGGGCGCTGGTGGCCGAAGCGGACCGGCTTGGAGCCGCTCAGCCGCACCTCCGGGTCGGTCATCGCCTGCGGCGGCGCCGGTCGCTCGACGGCCGCTTCGATGACCGGCTCGGCCCCCTCGGCCTCCGCGATCCGGCGGACGAGCCGCTCCCGCAGCTCCGCCGCCACCCCGGCGTGCGACGGGAACCCCGCCAGGTTGACCAGCTCGTGCGGGTCGTTCTCCAGGTCGTACAGCGCCTGCTCCCGGTAGCGGTCGGAGGCGGGGTCGTCCCACGGGTGGGCGTCCTCGGCGACGGCGTAGTACTTCCAGCGCGAGGTACGGATCCCGCGTCCCACCTCCGACTCGCTCACCTGGAAGAACACCTCCTCGGGCCACGCCGCCCCGGGGTCCCGGACCAGCGGGAGGAACGAGCGGCCCTGCATCCCGTCGGGGACGGGCAGCCCGGCGGCCTCCAGGAGCGTGGGAGGCAGGTCGATGGTGCTGACCGGCCGGGAGACGGCACCGCCGCCGTCGAAGCCGGGGCCGCGCAGCGCCAGGGGCACGCGCAGCGAGGCGTCGTGGCACGAGCGCTTGTACTCGCCGTTGCGGGTCTTGAAGTGGTTGCCGTGGTCGGAGGTGTACGCCACGATCGTGTCGTCCAGCAGGTCCATGCTGCGCAGCGCGTCCAGCAGCCGCCCGAGCCCCTCGTCCAGCCGCTTGACCTGCCCCAGGTAGCCGCCCATGTGCTGGTGGGCGGTGCCGCCGAGGGCGGCCAGGTCCGGCGGCATCCAGCGGCCCTGGTAACGCTCCTCGTAGCCGTCGGGGGCCGGGTAGTTGTCCACCTCGTTCTGGTGGTGCGGCTCCAGGAACGACAGGAACAGGAAGAACGGCTCCTCGTGGTGGTCGGCGACGTACCTGATGGCCGCGTCCACGAGGGCGTCGGAGCGGTAGCCGGGCAGCATCACGGGCTCGTTCGCCTCGTCGTACACGATCGTTCGGTAGGCGTCCGAGGTGTGCTCCAGCGCGTTCGCGGCCAGCCACGACCGGTAACCACCGCGCCGGTCGGCCGGGACGGGCTCGCCGCCGCCGAGGTGCCACTTGCCGATGTAGCCGGTGGCGTAGCCGGCCGCGCCGAAGTGGTGGGCCAGCGTGCGCTCCTCGGGCGGCAGCACGCGGCCGTTGCGGTGGACGCCGGTCGTGGTCGGGTAGCGGCCCGTCTGCAGCGCGGCGCGGGCGGGCGCGCACACCGGCTGCGGCGTGAGCGCGACCGTGGCCTGCGTGCCGTGCCTGGCCATCCTGTCGAGGTTGGGGGTGAAGGGGCCGACGGTGTCCCACCGCTGCTGGTCGGTGAAGACGACGATCACGTTCGGACGCAAGAAATGACTCCTATTTGAGGCCGGTCAGCGCGATGCCGCGCACGAAGTATCGCTGGGTGAAGATGAAAAGGACGGCGGTGGGGACGAAGAGGATCACCGAGCCCGCGGCCGTGAGGTGCCACAACGTGAAGTACTCCTGGTTGAACAGGGTGAGCCCGACGGGAATGGTGCGCATCTCGGGCGTCGTGGTGGCGACCAGCGGCCAGAGGAACTCGTTCCACTGGAAGACGAACGTGAACAGCCCGAGCACGGCCAGCGCGGGCCGCGTCTGCGGCAGGATGATCCGCCGGTAGATGCCCAGCTCGGAGGCGCCGTCGATGCGGGCCGCGCTGATCAGGTCGTCGGGGATGGGCTGGATGAACTGCCGCATGAGGAAGATCCCGAACGCGTCCATGAGGAACGGCGTGATCAACCCCTGGTACGTGTTGAGCCATCCCAGGTTGGCCATGAGCACGTACAGCGGGATCATCCGCACGAAGAACGGCACCATGAGCGTGGCCAGCAGCGCCACGAACAGGGTGTTGCGCAGCGGGAAGCGGAACTTGGCGAACACGTACCCGACCAGCGGGTCGAAGATCAGGTGCGCCAGCGTGATGGCGCCGGCCACGACGAGGCTGTTGACGATGAAGTTCCCGAACGGCGCGCGGGCGAACAGCTCGGCGTAGTTGCCCCACTGCGGCGACTCGGGCCAGACCACGGCCTCGGCCGACAGCGTCTCGGCCTCGGTCTGGAGCGACAGCGACAGCATGTAGAGCAGCGGCACCACCATGACCAGCGAGGCCGGCCCGAGCAGGAGGTAGAGCAGCGTCCTGCGCATCAGTACACGACCTCCCCGCGCCGCCCCGCCCGGAGCTGGACCAGCGTGAACGCCACGATCACGATCAGCAGCAGCACCGACTGCGCCGAGGAGTAGCCGAAGTCCCTGGTGCGGAAGGCCACGTTGAAGATGTGGAAGACGGACAGGTCGGTGGCGTCGCCTGGCCCGCCGCCCGTGATGATGTACGCCTGCCCGAACGCCTGCAGCCCCGAGATCACCGCCATCACCGACACGAACAGCGTCGTGGGAGCCAGCAGCGGCAGCGTGATGCGCCAGAAGCGCCGCCACGAGTCGGCCCCGTCGATCTTGGCGGCCTCGTGGTACGTCTCGGGGATGCCCTGCAGCCCGGCCAGGAACAGCACCATCGTGTAGCCCACGCTCTGCCACAGCGTCACCGCGGCGATCGTGAGCAGCGGCGCGGTGTTGAGCCACTGCTGCGCGGGCAGCCCGGCCGCGAGCAGCACCCGGTTCAGCACGCCCAGCTCGGGGTCGAGGATGTTGCGCCACAGCAGGCCGACGATCGCCACGGAGGTCAGGTACGGCACCAGCAGCAGCACCCGGAACGCCACCCGCCCCTTGAGCGGCTGGTCGAGCGCCATCGCCAGGGCCAGACCGAGCACGATCGAGCCCACGACCACGGCCACCGCGAAGGCCACCGTGACCAGGAACGAGTGCCGCACCGCCGGGTCGGCCAGCGCCTGCGTGTAGTTGCCCAGCCCGGCCCACTGGTCGGCCTGCGGCCCGGAGCGCAGGCTGGTGGCCACGACGTTGCCGATCGGCAGGTAGAAGAAGGCCGCGAAGAACAGGATGGCGGGAAGGAGGAACAGGTAGGCCGTCCGCGCGTAACGACCGGCGAGCGTGCGGGGCCTGATCACCGCAGGAAGCCCTCGGCCGACTTGGTGAACGCGGCGAGCGCCTCGGCGGCCGGCTGGTTCTGGATGAGCACCTGCTGGTACATGACCTTGAGCTGCTCCTCCCACTTGCCGAGCTGCCCGGTGAGGCGCACCTGCTGGGAGGAGTCCTTGGCGTACGGGAGAGCGTCGGCGAAGACCTTGGTGACCTCGTTCGACGCCACCTCGGGCAGCTTCGTCCAGGAGACGCGCGGCATGAGCATGCCGGTCTCCTTGGTGGCGGCCTGCTCGACCTCGATGGCGGTGATGCGCTTGATGAAGTCCCACGACAGGTCGGGCCTGGCGGCCTTGGCGGGTACGAACATGCTGACCCCGGCCGCCTGCGTGGCCTGCGTCTTGTGCTTGAGCGGCGGCGCGACACCCACCTCGATGTCAGGGCTGGTCTTCCTGATCGGCTCCAGGTCCCACGGGCCGGTGAAGATCATCGCGGCGCGCTTGGCCGAGAACAGCTTCTGCGGGCCCGAGTAGTCGGTGCCCGACACCGGCACCGGGGCCACCTTGTGCTTGTGGACGAGGTCGGCCTGGAACTGCAGGGCTGCGACCGCGTCCTCGACCGGCGTCATGACCTTGCCGGTCGACGGGTCGTAGGGGGTGACGCCGGCCTGGGTCAGCCAGGGCCACAGGTAGGTGTAGTCCTGGTTGAGCGCGACGCCGTACACGCCGTCCTTGGTGAGCTTCTTGGCGGCGGCCAGGAACTCCTCCCACGTGGCCGGCACCTCCACCCCGGCGTCCCTGAGCATGGCCTTGTTGTAGAAGAGCGTGTTGCAGGTCAGGTGGAGCTGCACGCCGTACACCTTGCCCTGGTACGAGTTGCGCTCCACGGTGACCGGCTGCCAGTCGGAGGGGAAGCCCATCGCCTGGCCGTCGCGGTCGACGTACTCCTGCAGCGAGCGGGCGTTGCCGGAGACGGCGAACTCCTGCACCCACCCGCCGGGCTCCTCGACCAGGTCGGGCACGGTCCCGGAGGCGAAGTCCGCCAGCAGCCGCGTGCGCAGGTCGGGCCACTGGTACTTCTGCAGGTTGACCTTGACCTTGTTGGCCTGCTCGAACTCGGTGATCACCTTCCGGTAGGCCTGGTAGTCGTGGCCCGCGTTCCAGTAGACGGTGAACGTCCCGGGCGCGGCGGCCTGGGTGGTCGGCGCGCCGGCGCAAGATGAAAGGACGGGTACGGCGGCGGTGGCGGCGGCCAGGCGGAGCAGGTCACGGCGAGACAGAGGGGAGGACATCTCGGGTTTTCCCTTCTACGAAGAGCCCCGCCGCAGGAAGGTCCAGGAGCGGACGATCTCGCGGGCGGGTGGCTGCTCCTCGGCCTGGAGGCGGTCGAAGAGCAGGCGTGCGACGTCGGTGTAGTCGTGGCGGAGCGGGCCGACGGTGCTGAGCTGCGGATTGCTGATGAGACCCTCGTCGATGTTGCCGGCGCCGACGATCGCGACGTCGCCGGGCACGCTGAGCCCGGCGTCCCTGGCTGCCCAGATCGCGCTGATCGCGGCCCGGTCGGAGGCCGCGAAGATCGCGTCGGGGCGGTCGGGCGAGCGCAGCAGCTCGGCGGCGGTCTGGTAGGCCGCCACGCGGTCGTCCGCGCCCGTGGTGATGATCCGCTCGCTCACGCCGTGCCGGTCGAGGGCGGTCGTGTAGCCGAGCAGCCGGCCCGCGGGCTGCTCCCGGTGGAGCTCGTGGCGGTGCGCCAGGAACGCGATGCGCCGCCTGCCCTGGGCCAGCAGGTGCTCGACCGCCTCCGCGCACGCCTCCGTCTCCGGAGTGCGTACGACGTCGCAGCCCTCGAGCCCGTCCTCGTTGCTCAGGACCACCATCGGCAGCCCGGTGCCGGCGAGCCCGGTGACCAGGTCGCGGGTGAGGTGGTCGCCGGCGAGGTTGATCAGCGCGCCGTCGGCGACGCCGCCGCGCAGCACGTCGACGGCGGCCTTCGCGCGGGCCTCGGAGTAGACGGCGAGCGTCACCACGGAGTAGCCGCGGGCGTCGGCCATCTCGTGCAGGTCGGTGGCCAGGCGCTCGTCGCTCGGCACGCCGCCGAGCGAGCTGAGCACCAGGCAGATCCGCTGGGTGCGGCGCTTGCGCAGGCTCCTGGCGGCCTGGTTGGGGGTGTAGCCGAGCTGCCTGGCTGCCTCGAGCACCCGCTGCCTCGTCTCGGCGGCGACGGGGCGATCCCGGCCGCTGAGCACGTAGGAGACGGTCGCCACTGACACGTTCGCCAGCTCGGCCACTTGTCGCGCTGTAGGTCTCATGTTAGTCGTATAACCTAGCATTCCCTATAGAAATAAAGGGAAATCTCTGGCCGCTGATGTGGATAGGAAGGTCGGCGCGTCGATGATTCTCACCGAGCAGTGCGACGACGTGTTAATCGATTAGCACCGTATGCCTCCGACGTTCGCCGGATCAACCCCATCGGCTCGGGTTTTCCCTAGGGACTACCCGGTGGCGCGCGATCGTGGGCAATCGCTAGCTTGGGTTCCTGTGACGCCTCTTTTGCCGGGCGACCCGGCACAACTGGGCGAATACTGGCTGGCGGGCCGGCTGGGCGCGGGCGGGCAGGGGGTCGTGTACGACGCCTACGACGACGCCGGCCGGCGGGTGGCGATCAAGGTCATCCGCCCGGAGTTCCTGGAGCACGCCGGGGCCCGGGCCGACTTCGTCAAGGAGGTGACGGCCGCGCGGAAGGTGGCCTCGTTCTGCACGGCCCGCATCATCGACGCCGACCTCGACGGGCCCGCGCCGTACATCGTGAGCGAGCACATCGAGGGGCCCAGCCTGCGCACGGCCGTCGAGCGGCACGGGCCGTTCGACGCCGACCGGCTGCACCGGCTGGCCGTCGGGGTGGCCACGGCGCTGGCCGCCATCCACGACGCGGACGTGGTGCACCGGGACCTGAAGCCGGGCAACGTGCTGCTCGGGCCCGACGGGCCGCGCGTGATCGACTTCGGGCTCGCCAGAACGGGCGAGATGTCGCAGACGACCGAGGGCGGGTTCGCGGCGGGCACGCCGCCGTACATGGCGCCCGAGCGGCTGGCCGGGCAGCGCGGCGGATCCGCCGTGGACGTGTGGGCGTGGGGCGCGATGATGCTGTACGCGGCCACCGGGCGGTCGCCGTTCTCCGGCGACCTCGCCCTCCTGCGTTACCAGGTGACCGGCACGCGGCCCGACTTCACCGTGCTGGCGGAGCCGCTGCGGCGCCTGGTCACCGAGGCGATGTCGGCGGACGCCCAGGCTCGCCCGCCGGCGCGTTCCCTCCTGCTCGACCTCATCGCCATGAACAGCGCCGTCAACGGGCCGGGCCTCTCGCAGGGCGGGCTCTCCGGGCTGCTCAGCAGCGGGAGCCGGGCCGCCGTCGAGGTCAGGCCCCCCGTCGATTTGGCCGCCGATCCGGCCGAGCCGCCGCCGGCCGAGGTCGCCGAGACCGTCTACGGGCGGCTCAGCCCGGAGGACCAGGCGCTCGTCCCCTCGGCGCTGCTGCGCATGGTCCGCTCCGACGAGAGCGCCGAGACCGCGCTCAGGGACGCGGCCACCCGGGATCTCGTCGACGGCGCGCTGGACCCGGCCGGCGTGCAGCGGGTGCTCCAGGCGTACACGGACGCGGGCCTGCTCGTCCACAAGGGCGAGTCGATCACGCTGGCGGGGGCGGCGCTGCTGCGGGCGTGGCCGCGCCTGCGGGACTGGGTGGAGGCCGACCGCGCGGCGCTGAGCGTCCACGACGCCCTGAACAGGGCGGCCACCGTGTGGCACGCGAACGGCCGCCGCCCCGACGACCTCTACCGCGGCACGGTCCTGGACGAGACTGTCGAATGGGCCGCGAACGGGCGCGGGCCGCTCCGGCCGAACCAGCGCGAGCAGGCGTTCCTGGACGCCTCCCGCGAGCGCACCCGGGAGCTGGCCAGGCGGCGCCGGCGCGTCCGGGGCACGATCGCGGCGCTCGTCGCGGTGCTGCTGGCCGCGGTGGGGGTCGTGGTCGTGCAGGACGTGCTGGGCACGCGCCAGCGGGACACGTCGGCCGCCCGCCGGGTGGCCGCGCTCGCGAACCGGACCCGGGCCGGCGACCCGCTGACGGCGCTGCTGCTGAGCGTGGCCGCGTGGCGGATCGCGCCGGTGGCCGAGGCGCGCTCCGCCATGTACGCCTCGCTGGCCCAGCGCGAGCGCTCGGCCTTCCGCCCCGGCCCGGTCTCCGGCTCGGCCCGCTTCGACCTCGGCGACGACGGCACGCGGCTGGCCGTGCTGGACGACGGCAGGTTCACGCTGTGGGACGCGACCACCGGGCGGCCCGCTCGAGCCTTCGGCGGGGTGAGCGGGCCCGTGAGCGCGATCGCGCTGAGCGCCGACGGCCGCAGGCTGGCCGTGGCCGGCGAGCGGTCGATCTCCGTCTGGGACACCGAGCGCGGGGTGCGGGTCGCCGAGTTCGGGGAGGGGGCGCAGCGGCTGGCGTTCAGCCCCAGGCGGCTGCTGCTGGCGGCCACCACGGCCGAGGGCCGCGTGCGGGTGTGGGACCTCACCAGCCAGCGCCCGCTGGCCGTCGGCGACGCCACCGAGGTCGCCTTCTCCGCCGACGACGCCCTGATGGCCACGACCCTGCCCGGCGGCCGGATCGAGCTGCGCGACTGGCAGGGCGTGCTGGCCCGGCTCCCCGGCGCGGCGCTCGCGTTCGACCCGGCGCGGCGCGAGCTGGCGGTACGGGCGGGCGGCGAGGTCCGCTTCTGGGACCTCGTCGCGCGGCGCTGGCGGGAGCCGGTGCTGAAGGGATTCGGGGCCCGCGCGCTGCGCTTCAGCCAGGACGGCCGCCACCTGGCCGCCTACGACGGCTCCGACCTGGCCCTCTGGTCGCGGAACGGCACCCGGCTGCTGTCCCATCCGGTCGGCGAGCTCGTGTCCGGCCTCCGGCTGGGCCCGGGCACGCTCGCCTTCGGCCTGCTCGACGGCACGGTCGTGACCCTGGACGTCTCCGACCTCACCCGCCCGCGCACGCTGGCCCCCGGGGTCGAGGCCGGGCTGATCGACCCCGCGCGGCGGACGGTGATAGTGCGGCGGCCCAGGGTGGAGGTCTGGCGCCTGGATGAGCCGGCGCGGCCGGCGGCCCTGCCGGTGTCCCCGACCGCGATGGCACTGAACCCCGGTGGCACGCTCCTGGCCGTCGGGACGGCCGATCCCGCGCGGGTGACGCTCTGGAACCTGACGACGGGCGCGAAGGACCGGACGTTCCCCGTCAAAGGCGCGAGCGAGGTGGGCGGGCTCGCGTTCGCCCCGGACGGTACGACGCTGGCGGTGGCGCCCTTCCAGGAGACCGTCACCCCGCCCGCGAACAACTGGCGCGACGTCCAGCTCTGGGACGTCCGCCGCGGGGTCAGGACGCGGACGCTGAGCGTCCCCGGCGGCTCCGGGATGATCTTCCGCCCCGACGGGCGGGAGCTGGCGGTGAACGGCGCGGACGGCGCGCTCGCGTCGCTGGGCGGCGCCGAGGCCGTCACCAGGCCGTTCGGGGAGAGCGCGGACGGCGTGCGGGCCATCGCGTACAGCCCGGACAGCAAGGTCATCGCCACCGGCGCGCTGGCCGCCGGGGTGACGCTCTGGAACGCCGCCGACCGCCGGCAGCTGGCCCACCTGCCGCTCAAGGGGTTCGGGGCGGTGGACGTGCTGGCGTTCTCGCCCGACGGGCGGACGCTGGCCGTCGGCGGCTCGAACCGCGTCCAGCTCTGGGACGTCGCCGAACGCGCCCCGCTCGGCTCGCCCGCCGTGTACCCGGCGGGCGAGGTGGTGGCGCTGGCCTTCGACGCCGGGCAGCTGCGCTGGCTGCGGACCGACGGCACGCTCGGCGACCAGCCCGCCACCGCCGCCGGCGTGGCCGCCGCCCTGTGCGCCAGGGCCGGGCGCTCGCTCTCCCGGAGCGAGTGGGACCGGCTCATCCCCGGCACGCCCTACCGCGAGATCTGCTGACAGGAGGAGACAATGCAGGCTTCGCCCGACATCGTCGCCATCCAGGTGACGCCACAGCCGGTCGTCCTGGACACCGGCGAGGTCGCGCTCCGGATCGAGGTGTCCACCGCGAACGCCACCCGGTTACGCGGCCGGCTGCTGAGCCCGGACGGGACGCGCGTACCGCTCGACTTCGCCGCCCAGCCGCCGCCGTGCGACTGGCTGGCCACGCACACCCTCCGGCCCGCCGACCCGGAGGGAACGTGGCAGGTCGAGGCGCGGGCCGGCCGGGCGACGGCCGTGCACGAGTTCGACGTGGACCGGCGCGGGGCGAAGGCGGAGGCGCGGTTCGAGTCCTTCGACGCGCAGCCCCGGCAGGTCCCCAGGGGCGACCTGATCCGGCTCATCGGCCGGCTGGAGCTGGTCAAGAACGGCGCCTCCGGCCCGGCGGCCGGCCTGCCCGTCGTGATCGCGTACCAGGAGCAGGAGACGTGCGGCTGGCGCGAGCTCGCCGACGCGGTCACCGACGACCTCGGCCGGTTCCTCGCCCAGGCGCCCGTCATGGAGAGCGGCGAATGGCGGGCCGAGGTCCGCAGCGGCCCCGAGGTGATCGGGGCGGTGAGCGCGGCGGTGTTCGTGGAGGCGACGGCCGAGCAGCGGTACGCGACACAGCTCGACTACGCGGTACGGCGGGCGGGCGGCAGCACCGTCCACTCGGGACGGCTGCGCGGCAGGCCGGGAGCCTCCTGGGAAGGGCTGGGGAACCAGCGCATCTGGGTCTTCTACCGCAAGCCGGGCGCGCCGTCCGGGGCTTTCAACTCGGTCAACAAGAGCACCCTGACCCGGGACAGCCCGGTCCTCAGCCAGGGCCGCTTCGAGGCCCGCACCGGGTCGAAGAGCGGGGGAGCGTGGCGGGTGCAGTACTTCGGCACCAACCTGGCGGCGGGCGTCGTCAGCGACGCCAAGCCCGCGCCCTGATGGGGGAGACGTGTGGTGTCCACGGGAAGATGGGAGGTGCGTAAACGGCCCAGACGATAGCGAACGGGGAACCCCGCATGTCCATAGAGCTCCAGTCCACCGGCACGTTCGCCATCGGTGACAAGACCGTTCACCGGCTCGGTTTCGGGGCCATGAGTCTCACCGGGCCCGGGGTCTGGGGGCCGCCGCGCGATCACGACGAGGCCGTGCGGGTGTTGCGGCGGGCCGTGGAGCTGGGCGTCGATCTCATCGACACCGCCGACTCCTACGGGCCCTACATCAGTGAGGAGATCATCCGGGAGGCGCTGCACCCGTACCCGGAGCGGCTGCTGATCGCCACCAAGGCCGGGTTCGTGCGGCCGGGGCCGGGGCAGTGGGTGGTCGTGGGGCGGCCCGCGTACCTGCGGCAGGAGGTCGAGATGAGCCTGCGGCGGCTCGGGGTGGACCGGATCGACCTGCTGCAGCTGCACCGCATCGACCCGGAGGTGCCGCTGGAGGACCAGCTCGGCGAGCTGAAGGCGCTGCGGGACGAGGGCAAGATCGGCAGCATCGGCCTGTCGGAGGTGAGCGTCGAGGAGCTGGAGCGGGCGCGGCGCATCGTCGAGATCGTCACCGTGCAGAACCGCTACAGCCTCACCAACGCGTTCTCGGAGGGCGTGCTGGAGCACTGCGAGGAGCAGGGGATCGGGTTCATTCCCTTCAGCCCCATCGCCAAGGGGGCGCTGGCGGTGGCCGGGAGTCCCGTGGACCACGTGGCCAAGGCCGTCGGGGCCACGCCCGCGCAGGTCAGCCTGGCCTGGTTGCTGGCGCGTTCGCCGGTGATGATGCCGATTCCGGGCACGTCGTCGGTCGCCCATCTGGAGGAGAACCTTGCCGCGTCCACCGTGGAGCTGACGGGTGAGCAGGTGAGCGAGCTGACGGCGGCCGCCCGCTGACGGGCTCCACGGCGGGCTCCTGGTTCCAGGGGCCCGCCGTGGGGCGGTGGTCAGTTCAGGCCGGACTTCATGGCCGTGAGGAGTTCGGCGTTCGTGGTGTCGCCGCTGAGCTCCCAGAAGAAGGCGCCGCCGAGGCCCTGGCTCTTTGAGTAGCTCATCTTGCCGCCGATCGTGCTCGGCGTGTCATAGCTCCACCACTGGCCGCCGCAGTACGCGTACGCCGTGCCCGCGACCGTGCCGGTGGACGGGCAGCGCGTCTTGAGCACCTTGTAGTCCTCGATGCCCTGCTCGTACGTGCCCGGCGCGGGTCCCGAGGCGGTGCCGCCGGGCGCGGCCTGCGTGACGCCGGCCCAGCCGCGGCCGTAGAAGCCGATGCCGAGCAGCAGCTTGCTCGCCGGCACGCCCTTGCCCTTGAGCTTCTGGATCGCGGCGTCGGAGTAGAAGCCCGGGGTCGGGATCCCGGAGTAGGAGGTGAGCGGGGAGTGCGGGGCGGTCGGGCCCTGCGGCGCGAAGGCGCCGAAGTAGTCGTACGTCATGACGTTGTACCAGTCGACGTACTGCGCGGCGCCCGCGTAGTCGGCCGCGTCGATCTTGCCGCCGTTCGTGCCGTCGGCGGTGATGGCCGCGGTGACCAGGTTGCCGGAGCCGAAGCGGGAGCGCAGCGCCGACATGACGTTCCTGAACGCCGCCGAGCCGCTGGAGTCGCAGGTGAGGCCGCAGGCGTTCGGGTACTCCCAGTCGATGTCGATGCCGTCGAACACGTCCGCCCAGCGCGGGTCCTCGACCAGGTTGTAGCAGGAGTTGGCGAAGGCCGTGGGGTTCTGCGCGGCCTGGGTGAAGCCGCCGGACCAGGTCCAGCCACCGAAGGAGAACAGCACCTTCAGGTTCGGGTACTTCTTCTTGAGCTTGCGCAGCTGGTTGAAGCTGCCGCGCAGCGCGCCCGCGTCCCAGGTGTCGGCCACGCCGTCCACGCTCTCGCCCGCCTGGTAGAAGCGGTCGTAGTCGGCGTAGCTGTCGCCGATCGTGCACTGGCCGTTCTGCACGTTGCCGAACGCGTAGTTGATGTGGGTCAGCTTGGCCGCCGAGCCGCTCGTGTCGATGTTCTTGACGTGGTATCCGCGCTGGTAGACGCCCCACTGCACGAAGTAGCCGAGCACCTTGTTCCCGCCGCCTCCGCCGCCCGTGGTCGTGGCGGTGGCGGTGTTGCTGTTGGCGGAGCGGTTGCCGGCGGCGTCGCGGGCGCGGACGGTGTAGCTGTAGGCGGTGTTGGCGGCCAGTCCGGTGTCGGTGTGGGTGGTGCCGGTGACGGTGGTGATGAGGGTGCCGCCTCGGTAGATCTCGTAGCCGGTGACGGCGACGTTGTCGGTGGAGGCGTTCCAGGCGAGGGAGACGGTGCTGCCGCTCACGCCGGTCGAGCGCAGGTTGCCCGGCACGGTCGGCGGGCTGGTGTCCGTGCCGCCGCCGCCCGTCGTGGTGGCGGTGGCGGTGTTGCTGTTGGCGGAGCGGTTGCCGGCGGCGTCGCGGGCGCGGACGGTGTAGCTGTAGGCGGTGTTGGCGGCCAGTCCGGTGTCGGTGTGGGTGGTGCCGGTGACGGTGGTGATGAGGGTGCCGCCTCGGTAGATCTCGTAGCCGGTGACGGCGACGTTGTCAGTGGAGGCGTCCCAGGCCAGGGAGACGCTGCTGGCGGTCACACCGGTCGAGCGCAGGTTGCCGGGCACCGACGGGGCGGTGGTGTCGGTGCCGCCGCCGGTCGAGGGCTTCCACAGAGCGGGCACGTTCGGGGGCTCCCAGCCGGGCTGGGAGGTGTGGCTCTGGATGCACTCGTACTCGACGCCGTTGTACGTGACGTGCGTGCCCGCCGTGTACGCCGTCCACGGGGCCCACTCGGCGAGGGCGGCGTACGCCGAGGCGGAGACCGGCGGCGGGGCGACCGCCACGGCGGTGAGGGGCAGGAGTAACGCCACCAGGATCTTGCTCAGGACACTGTGTCTCATGACTCTCCGACATCCGGTTGGGGGTGTACGAGGGGTGGGATGTCAGGAAACTATTAGGAAAGTTTCCTTTAAGTTATGAGACGACGTTAGCCTCTGCCTGTGGAGGCGTCAATGAGTGAAATCCCGGAGTAAACCTGAGTACCGCTTCGACGGCGGCGGGGCGTACTCGCCGCGCGTGCTCGTCCGCAGCCCGAGCGACACCAGCGACTCGACGAGCTTGGTCGCCGCCGTCACCCCGTCGATCACCGGCACGCCCGTCTCGCGCGACACCTCGGCGCAGAACGACGCCATGCCCGCGCAGCCGAGCACCACCGAGTCGCTCCCGTCGCGCTCTACCGCCGCGGCGCACAGCTCGGACACGGTCCTGCGGGCGGCCGGTTTCTCCAGGTCGAGCACGGGGATGTCGCAGGCGTACACGCCTCGGCAGGCGGCGGCGAAGCCGTACCGGTGGGCCAGTTCCCAGGCTCGGCCCACGGTCCTGGACAGGGTCGTGACCACGCTGAACGAGCGCCCGACCAGGGTGGCGGCGTGCATGGCGGCCTCCGCGATCCCGACCACGGGGCCGATGGCCAGCTCGCGGGCCGCGTCCAGGCCCGGGTCGCCGAAGCAGGCGATCACGTACCCGTCCACGCCGTCGTGCTCGCCCGCCGCGACCTCGGCCAGCACCCCCGGCACGGCGAGCGCCTCGTCGTAGTGGCTCTCGATCGACTCCGGCCCCATATTCGGGCTGACGGCCGTGACGACGGTGCCCGGCGACGCCACCGCCCTGGCGCATCGACCGATGGACTCGGTCATGGCCAGGGCGGTGTTCGGGTTGATCACTTTGATGCGGTACGTCATGCCGCGGCGATCCTTGGCACGCGCCGCTCCAGGGCCACCAGCGCCACGAAGCCCAGCCCGCAGCCGATGAACCAGCTGTAGTCGGCGATCCACGACAGGTCGGCCGTCGTGACTCCGAGGTCGAGCAGCATCTTGGGCACGAGCACGGAGGCGATGGCGGGCACGCCGCTCGCGACGGTGGCCCAGATCGCGTTGGGGTTGTAACCCTTGCTGAACCAGTAGCGGCCGGACTGATCGAGGCTGAACAGGTCGTCCACCGCCACCCGCTGCCGCGCGCACACGTAGAAGCCCGCGATGAGGATCCCGAATAGCGGGCCGATCAGCGCGCCGAGCAGGCCGAGGGTGTAGTGGATGGCGTCGGGGTTGCCGTACCAGTTCCACGGCGTGAGCACCACCGAGCCGACCGCCGCGATCATCCCTCCGGTGCGCCAGCTGATCCGCTGCGGGTTGACGTTGGAGAAGTCGAACGCGGGCGAGATGAAGTTCGCGACGATGTTGATGCCCACGGTCGCGATCACGAAGGTCAGGCCGCCGAGGAGGATCGCGAACGGTGTGTCGATGCGCTGCACGGTGTGGATCGGGTCGGTGATGAGCTCGCCGAAGACGGGGACCGTGGCCGAGGCGGTGATGACCGTCAGAATCGAGAAGAACAGGAAGTTGACCGGCAGGCCGAGGAGGTTGCCCTGCTTCACCGCCCGGAATGACCGGCCGTACCTCGAAAAATCGCCGAAATTCAGCATTGGCCCGGAGAAGTACGACACGACCAGGGCGATCGCGCTCAGCATGACCGGGATCGACTCGCCGAACCCGAGGCTGTCGCCCTGCGACAGGTCCAGGCTGATGTTCTCCCAGCCTGCCTTGCTCACCAGGTAGATGGCCAGCACGACCATGACCACGTACACCGCAGGCCCGGCCCAGTCCACGAACCGCCGGATCGCGTCCATGCCCCGCCAGAACACGGCCGCCTGCGCGACCCACAGGATCGCGTAGCAGATGTACCCGAGCGCGGACAGGCCGAGGAAGCTCGGCTCGTTCAGCGCGGCGGTGGCCGGCCAGAACTTGAGGAAGACGATGATGAGCGACTGCGAGGCCAGGTACGTCTGCACGCCGTACCACGCGATGGCGATGGCGCCGCGCACGATGGCGGGGATGTTCGCGCCGAGCACGCCGAAGACGGCGCGGTTGATCACCGGGTACGGCACCCCGGTGACCTGGCTGGGCTTGGCCACCAGGTTGCAGAAGACGTTGACGATGACGATGCCGGCCAGCAGCGCGAAGAGCACCTGCCAGCTCGCCAGCCCGAGCGCGAACAGGCTGCCCGCGGTGACGTAGCCGCCGACGCTGTGCACGTCGGACATCCAGAAGGCGACGATGTTGTACGACGACCAGGTCTGCTCGCGCAGCGGCGCGAGGTCCTCGTTCGTCAGCCGCGGGTCGTAGGGAGGGGACTGCGTTACCGAGACGGTGGGCTCTGTCATGTGCGGCATCCTTGGGGGGTGACCTGCATCCGAGTGTTAAGTGACCACTTAACACCTCTTGTTAATGTATGCCTTGACGGCCGGGTGATGATTGCGCCTGTGTTAATCCCGTGTGACGGAGACGATGGACAGCCGAACTGACCTGGAAGCGGTCGGCAACGAGCGCCTCGGTCAGCGGCTCCGCGAGCTGCGCACCCGCTCGGGGAAGTCGCTGCGGGCGGTGGCGCGCGAGCTGGGCATCTCGGCCAGCGCGGTGTCGCAGATCGAACGGGGGACGATGCGCCCCTCGGTGAGCCGGCTCATCGCGTACGTCTCCGCCATCGGGGTGCCCCTGGCGGCCGTCTTCGACGCGCAGGAGGAGCCCCGCACGAGCTCCGCGTCGCCCGGCTTCGCGATCAGGCGGGCCTGGGAGGTCGCACCGATACAGCTCAGCGGGGGAGTGACGTTCCGCCGACTGTCACCGGGGCCGACGCCGGACGTGGAGTTCTTCGAGTCCACCTACCCGCCGAACGCCGTCTCCACGGCGCACGGGCAGTTCCTCAAGCACGAGGGGTACGAGGTGGGCACGGTCACGGAGGGGGAGCTGACCATCGAGTTCGAGTCGGAGGTCATCACCCTGTCCAAGGGCGACTCGATCACCTTCCCGTGCAGCCGGCCGCACATCATCGGCAACCGCTCCGGCACCGTCACCGCCGTCGCCACCTGGCTGATCGTGCACCGCTGAGCATCATCCGGGGGGGATGGGCGGGGTGCCGTGCGTGTGGAAGGAGGCGATGGTCTTCAGCCCCCACGCCTGGCCCTTGGCCCGCTCGGCCTCCGTCCACGTGACCGTCCGCCAGTCGGGCGCCAGGATGAGTCTGGTCAGCGGGTTGCACAGCTCGACGCGGTTGCCGCCGGGCTCGTAGACGTACAGGAAGAAGGTCTGCTGGATGGCGTGCTTGTGCGGGCCGGTCTCGATGAACACGCCGCTGTCCAGGCAGAGGTCGGCGGCCCGCAGGATGTCCTCGCGGGTGTTCGTGGCGAACGCGAGGTGGTGCAGCCGGCCCGAGGCGCCCGACCAGTCGTCGGTGTAGACGAGGTCGTAGGACTTGTTCGCGAAGTGCAGCCATTGGGCGGAGATCCGGCCGCTGTCCAGCATGATCTGCTCGGTCACCCGGGCGCCGAGCACGTCGCGCACGAAGGCCCCGGCGGTCGCGGCCTCGGCGGCCAGGAAGTTGACGTGGTCGAGGCGGCGCACGCCCACCCCGCGGGCGGGGAACGCCTGCGGCTGGTTCTTCAGCGCGGGACGCAGCTCCTCGGGCGCCTCGTACCACTGCGACTCCCAGTAGAGGCGCAGCTCGTGGCCGTCGGGGTCGCGGAAGGCGTACGTCGGGCCGCGGCCCGGGGCGCCGTCGCGCCAGCCGATGCCCAGCCCGGCGTCCTTGATCGCGCGCACCCGGCGCTCCAGCGCCTCCTGGCTGCTCGCCCGCAGTCCGGTCGAGCCGATGCCCGAGGTGCGGTGGGCCGTCAGCGTGAGGCTGTGGTGCTCGTAGTCGTCGTACGTGCGCAGGTGGACCGAGTCGCCGTCCTGCCCGGCGGCCGTCATGCCGAGGATCTCGGTGAAGAACCACAGGCTCCGCTCCGGCTCGGGAGTGAGCAGCTCGACGTGGCCGAGGTGGGCGATGTCGTGCAGCAGAGCGTTCATCTCAACCTCGGGGGCATCTCAACCTCGGGGGCATCTCGGCCTCGGGCGGTATCTCGATCTTGCGGCCATCTCCACGTCGGGCGGTATCTCCACGTCGGGCGGCATCTCAATCTTGGGGGCGGGGGAAGACCGTGCCATCGAAGAGCTTGCGCGCGGTGCGTACGTTCGCCGCCCGCACCGCGGTCGGCGGGCTGGTGGACAGGTCGAGCTCCACCTCGACCTCCAGGTGGCCGGTGGGGTGCTCGACGTCCACGCGGGCGCCCCCGGGCAGCCGGGCGAAGCGCCGGGCCACGCCGTGCGGGAGCAGCGCGGCGGTGACGACGCTGACCGCGCCGAGCACCCCGATCGCGGTGTGCGGCCGGACCGGGATGAACGTGCGGGTGCACAGCGCGCCGCCGTCGCGGGGCGGCGCGACCAGCGTGGTCTTGGGCACGGCCTCGCCGGTGACGTCGCCGAGCCCCATGAGCTTGCCCGCCTGAACGCGCAGCGACTGCACGCGCTCGCGGAGCCCGGCGTCGGCCGCGAGCGTCTCGTACCGCTCGTAGCCGGTGATGCCGAGGTCCTCCGCGGCCGCCACGACGACCGGCATGCCGTTGTCGACGCAGGTCACCTCGATCCCGTCGATCACGTCCACCTCGCGGCCGGTGGGCAGCAGCCGCCCCGTGCCCGAGCCGGCGGTGTCCTCGAACCCGAGCACCACGGCCGCGGCCGTGCCCGGAACACCGGAGATGGCCGTGCCGCCGCGGTAGTCGACGCGGCCACCCGGGGTGGGGAAGCGGGCGGTGGCGAGGCCGCCGGTGTTCACCAGGCGGATGCGGACCTCGGTGTCGTCGCCTCGCGGACGGACGAGGCCGCGCTCCACGGCGAACGGGCCGACGCCGGCGAGCAGGTTGCCGCAGTTCTGCCGCCCGGAGACGGCCGGCTCGTCCACCGCGACCTGGAGGAAGAGGTAGTCGAGGTCCGCGCCGGGATCGGCGCTGGGCGACACCACGGCCACCTTGCTCGTGAGCGGGTGGGCGCCGCCGATGCCGTCGATCTGGCGCGGGTCGGGGCTGCCCAGGACACGCAGGAGCAGGTCGTCGCGCTCGCGGGGATCGTCGGGGAGGTCGTCGGCCAGGAAGTAGGCGCCTTTGGAGGTGCCGCCGCGCATCAGCATGCACCGCACGCCGCCGTCGTCGCCGATGCTCGTCGCGCTGGTCCGTGGTCGGCGGTCGTCGTCGCCCACGCCCGTCACATCGGTCCGTAGTCGGAGGCCGTCACGTACGTGATGCCGAGCCCGGGCAGGCGCTCGCGCAGGCCGTAGCGGTCGAGCCCCAGCTCGCCCTTGGCGAACGCCTCGCGGGCCGCCGCCTCCTTCGCGGCCCTGGCGGCGGAGGCGGAGATGCCCCGCTCCAGGTCGCCCCGCGGCACCACCAGCACCCCGTCGTCGTCGCCGAGGATCGTGTCGCCGGGCCGGACGAGCTGCCCGCCCACGGTGACGGGCACGTTGACCGCGCCGGGGGTCGCCTTGACCGTGCCCTGGGCGCTGACGGCCGCGCTCCACACCGGGAAGCCCATGGCCCGCAGCCCGGCGACGTCGCGCACGCCCGCGTCGATCACCAGCCCGCGCACGCCCCGGGAGCGCAACGAGGTGGCCAGCAGCTCACCGAACATCCCGTCGGTGGACGGCGAGGTCGTGGTCACGACCAGGACGTCGCCCTCCTGGCACTGCTCGACCGCGACGTGGATCATCAGGTTGTCGCCCGGCCAGCACAGCACCGTGACCGCGTTGCCGCCCGCGCTGCACCCGGGCCATGCGGGGCGCAGCCCGGGCCCCAGGTAGCCGGTGCGGCCGAGCGCCTCGTGGACGGTCGCGACGCCGTACGCGGCCAGGGTGTCGATCCGGTCGAGGCTCGCCCGCGGCGTGCCGGTGACGATCACGTGTCTCATGCCAGCACGTCCGTCACCTGCGGGTAGAGCCGCATGTAGGCCTCGCCCATGGTGTCGTGCGGCAGGCCGAGGTTGGGGCCCGCGTTGCGGCGCAGCTGCACCCCGCGGCGCTTGGCGAGGTCGGTGTAGTAGTCCCACATGTGCTGCTGGGCCGGCAGGCACTCCATCGCCTTGCGCTTCCTGTCGAACACCGGGGTGATGTCGAGCAGCACGTCGGGCTTGAAGTCGCACTGCTCGGGCTGGTGCGGCTCGAAGAAGAACACGGGCGGCGCGCCGAGCGGCTCGCCCGGCGCGTCGTAGCCCGCGGCCTGCGCCAGCACGCGCGCCTGCAGCGCCATGCGGGCCGCGGCGGGGTGGTCGCCGTTGTACGGGTCGGCCAGCGGATGCGTCAGCACCACGTCGGGCTCGACCTCCCGGTAGATCCGCACCAGCCGGTCGACCAGCTCCGGGGTCTCCACCAGGGGATAGTCGCCCGCGTCGAGGAACTCGACCTCGGCGCCCAGGGCCGCGGCGGCGTTCTGCGCCTCCTCGCGGCGGATCGCCTTGATCTCGTCGAGAGTGCGGCCGGCGCGCCACGCCTTCGCGGACTCGCCGCGCTCGCCGAAGCTGAGACAGACCACCTTGGCCCGCTCGCCGCGGCCGGCCGCGAGCGCGATGGCGCCGCCCGCGCGCCAGACGAAGTCGCCCGCGTGGGCGCTGATCACCAGAAGTGTGGGGGTCTTTGCCGAGGTCACTCGCTGACGCTACGAGTCGATCGATCAGATTGTCAACAGTTTCATCGGCAATCTGCCTCTAGCGCAACATCTGGCCTGGTCGAGCGTGGACTTCGACAATATTGTCAACGATATGGCTTCTCTCATGCAGGTGGCGATGCTCGGCTACGGCGAGGTCGGCCACATCCTCGCCCGCGGCCTCGCCCCGCGGGTCCCGCTCCGCGTCTACGACCCCGCCCACCCGCCGTCGCCGTCCGGCGGGCCGCCGCTGGTCGCGTGCAACGCCGAGGCCGTACGCGGGGCCGACGTCGTCATCGCCGTGACCACCGGCGCCGACAGCCTGACCGCCTGCGAGGAGTCGCGCCCCAACCTCAGGCCCGGCGCGCTCTATGCCGACCTGTCCACGAGCGCGCCCGGCGACAAGCTCCGCATCGCCGAGCTGGTGGCGTCGGCGGGCGCGTCGGCCGTGGACGGCGCGATCATGGCGCCCATCCCGCTGCGGGGCCTGGCGACCCCCATCCTGGCCAGCGGCGACGACGCGGCCCGCTTCGCCGACTTCGCCGGCCGCCACGGCATGGACGTGACGCCGATCGGCGGCTCGCCCGGCGACGCGGCGGCCCGCAAGCTGCTGCGGAGCGTGCTGGTGAAGGGGCTGAGCGCGCTCGTCATCGAGTCCCGGCGCGCCGCCGAGGCGGCGGGGCTGGGGGAGTGGTTCTGGGAGCACCTGCTGGAGACGGTGTCCGCGGCCGACGAGCGGTTCGTGGTGCGGTTGCTGGAGGGGGCGGGGCAGCACAGCGTGCGCCGGGTGCACGAGATGCACGCGGCCACCCGGATGCTGGAGTCGCTCGGGGTGCCGCACGCCATGACCGCCGCCACGGCCGCCACCCTGGAAGAGGTGACCCGCGCTGGCGTCCCACCCTCCCCGGGCAGGTCGTGATGGCGGCCCGCCCGTCGGTGGCCTCCAAGGCGAAGGTGGCCCGTCGGTCGGTGGTCTCTCCGGGGTGGTGGTGGTCTGTTGGGTGGCCGCCGGGGTGGTGGTGGCTCGTCGGTCGGCGGTCTCCGGGGTGGTGGTGGTCTGTTGGGTGGCCGCCGGGGTGGTGGTGGCCCTCGGTTGGTGGTCTCCGGGGTGGTGGTGGCTCGTCAGTCGGTGGCCTCGAGGGCCTTGGCGACGCTGCGCAGGTGCTGCTGCATGGCCGTCTGCGCCGCCTCGGGGTCGCGGGCGACGATGGCGGCCACGATCAGCTCGTGCTGCGGCAACGACAGCGCCGCTCGCCCCGGCTGCCGGGCCAGGCGAAACTTGTGCCGGATCACCTGCGCCCCCAGCCGTTCGATGATCGACGCCGAGGTCTGGTGGGCGGCGATCTCGCGGACCTTGGCGTGCAGCGTCGCGTTGAGCTCGGAATATCGGTCGAGGTCGTTGCGCTCCACGGCGGCGCGCATCTCGGCGACGATCTCCCGCAGCCGACCGGCCTGCTCGGGGGTGACGCGCTCGGCGGCCTTGGCGGCGGACAGGCCCTCCAGCACCATCCGCACCTCCGTGATCTCGATGGCCTCCGCCTTGGAGATCGCCCGGACGCGGGCGCCCTTGTTGCGTAGGATCTCGACCAGCCCCTCCGAGGCCAGCTCTCTGAACGTCTCGCGCACGGCCGCGCGGGTGGCCCCGAACTGCTCGCACACGTCGGCCTCGACCAGCCGCTGGTTGGGCACGAAGTCCCCGCCGAGCACGGCCGCTCTGAGCCGGTCGGTCAGCGTCTCCTCCAGCGGGGACTCAGGGGTCACGGAATCCTCCCGTAGTTGAGCTTCGTTGACAATATTATCGACAATTATCCCAGGAGGCCTGAACCCGCGCGGACCTTGGGCTTTGATCGTTTAGACCCGGTCTGTCGGTGAGCTCCGGTAAGTTCCCGGATCATTGATCAGCCGGTCGCGAAGGCGCGGGCATTCCCGCCTGCGCCCGTGAACCGGCCGGGGCGGGAGGGTTCGAGGTCGTGGACGCGGACAGAGCCGCGTGGGAGCAGCACAGCGTGGTACGGGTGGTGCCGCCTGTCGAGCCGAGGAAACTGGCGAAGGTTCCCTTCGTCGAGCTGGCCGACGGGCGGTTGCAGGGGGTCGTGTCGAGCGGATCCGACATCGAACGGGTCTACGTCTCGTCCATCACCGCCGGCACCCACGCTTTGAGCTGCAGCACCAACAACAACCGGCCGTGCGGCGCGCTGCACGGCTACGCCTGCAAGCACATCCACCAGCTGGCCGACGAGGCGGTCCTGCAGTACGGGCTGGACCGGGTGGCCCGTTACCTGGGGGTGGAGGTGCCGGAGGGCCAGTTCCTGATGTCCTCCATCAAGGGGCCGGTCGAGCGCACCCCGGCCGCCGTGGTGTTCAGCAGGTTCCTGCGCCACCTGGCCTACCTGGAGGTGCCCGACAGCACGGAGCCGCTGGCCGAGCTGCACTGGTTCCCCGCGACGAGGGTGGTGCGGTGATGCTCGACGTACAGCTCGGAGAGCTGCAGGGCGACGCCCCGGCCGGGGCCGGCGAGGCGCTCGACCTGGTGACGGGGTTCGACGACGCGCTCACCCACGGGTTCGCCCGGCTCGGCGAGGAGGCGTCCGGGGCGCTGGCCGCCCTGGCGGGCGCGCTGGCAGGCAGCCCGCTCGGCGACCGGCTGGCCGAGGCGGCGGAGAAGGTGAGCGCCGGGTCGGTCGGCGACGAGCACCTGGCGGCGCTGGCCGGCGGGCGGGCCGCGCTGCTCGGCGCGGTGCACGACGCGCTGCTCGCACGGTTCGACACGGCGCTGGGCCGCACCCGCGCGGCCTGGGAGCCCGCCGGAGACGCGGGCGACCCGGCGGGCGTGCTGGCCGCGTGCCGGGGCTGGCTGCGCGAGCTGGCGATCACCGGCTGGCGCGGCGTCGACCACGACGTGGTCTCCTCCGCAGATCCGGCCATCGAGGCGCTGCTGGCCACGCCCGGGCTGCGCGGGCTGGCGGTGCTGCTCGACGGCCTGGCCGCGGAGCTGCGGGCATCCTGCCCGGTGGGCACGATGGACCGGCTGCCCGTGCGCAGGTGGGCCGACCTGTGGACGCGTGCCCTGCTGCTGTCCCAGAAGGGCACGTGGCACGGCGCGGCCGAGCCGGTCTCGGGGCGGCTGCTGATCCTCGGCGCCGACGTGCACGAGCACGCCACCGTGGTGCGGGTGCAGGTCCACGGCATCCTCGAGCCCGCGGGCGGCGCCCCCTCCCGGCTGGTACGCACGAGCGTGGCGGCCGCGAAGGTGGACACGATCTCCGGCCCGTCCGTGTGGCGGCTGATGGGTGACCACCCCGTGCTCATGGGCGCGCTGGCCGGGCACCTCAGCCTGGAGCTCACCGACATGCCATTGCTGCCGGGCGGCGACCTGGTGTGGCACGACGGCAAGGCGAGCGCCGGCGCGGCGGCCGACCCGTTCGCGACCGCGCGGGTCCAGCTCGCCGAGGCCGTGGCCCCGGCGAGCCCGCCGCTCGACCGCCATCCCGTACGCATCGCGGAGCCCGTCTTCCTGGAGGGCTACACGATCCGCGACGAGACGCTCGACCTGGGCGGCAGCTCGCTCCCGGTGACCCTAGACCGGCTGCCGGCCTGCGGGCCGCTCACGCCCGAGCTGGTGTCGGCCTCCTCCGCCTGCATCGGCCTGATGCGCTGGGACGGCGGGCAGTGGCTCCTGCAGCCGCTCGCCGTGCAGGCCACGGTCAAGAAGAAGGCCGTCACCGCGCACAACGGCGACTGGGCCATGGGCCCCACCGACCCCAAGGTGGTCAAGGCCGAGGCCAAGGCCGGCGACGTGGTCGCCGTGCTGCGCGAGCGAGCAGGGCGGTTGCTGCGGAAATGACCGACACCGCAAACGACACCGACAACGACACCGACAACGACACTGACAGCGTGCAGGACGCCGACGCGACCCGGCGCCAGGTGCTCTACTGGCGCCTGCTGTCGCGCGTGTTCGGCGCCGACGAGCAGCCCACTCTGGAGCGGGCGAGCGTGGCCATCGTCGACGACCTCGGCCTCCCCGCCGCCCTGCTCGACCCGGGCGTCTCGATCGACAACCTCGTGCAGCGCTTCCCCGGCCTGGCCGACGAGCTCCAAGATCTCATGGCCGAGAAGGAGCACGAGGACGGCGGCGAGGTCCGCCGCGCGGCCCTGGTCTCCAAGCTGCTGCTCAACGTGTTCTCGACGGGCACCGGCAACGTCACCGCGGGCCGGCTGGAGAGCTGGAAGAAGGACGCCGGCTGGTTCGAGCGCGGCATGGGCAGCGAGCCCGGCGGGCTGCGCCACAGCCCCGGGGACGAAGAGGTGGCCGCGGTCCTGGCGGGCATCGAAGGCGACCTGGTCAAGCGCATGCACCTGCGCGAGGTGCTGGCCGACCCGGCGCTGTCCAGGCAGCTCACGCCCAGCATGTCGCTCATCGAGCAGCTGCTGCGTGACAAGTCCAACCTGTCGGGCGTCGCGCTGGCCAACGCCAAGGCGCTGATCCGCAGGTTCGTGGACGAGGTCGCCGAGGTGCTGCGTACCCAGGTGGAGAAGACCAGCGTGGGCGTCATCGACCGGTCGGTGCCGCCGAAGCGGGTCTTCCGCAACCTCGACATCGAACGCACCATCTGGAAGAACCTCACCAACTGGAGCCCGGAGGACCAGCGCCTCTACGTCGACCGGCTCTACTACAAGCAGACCGCCCGCCGCACCACCCCGGCCCGCCTGATCGTGGTCGTCGACCAGTCGGGCTCGATGGTGGACGCGATGGTCAACTGCACCATCCTGGCGTCGATCTTCACCGGGCTGCCCAAGGTGGACGTGCACCTCATCGCGTACGACACCCGGGCCATCGACCTGACCCCGTGGGTGCACGACCCGTTCGAGGTGCTGCTGCGCACCACGCTCGGCGGCGGCACCGACGGCACGGTCGCGATGGCCCTGGGCCGACCGAAGATCACCGATCCGCGCAACACCGTGATGGTGTGGATCTCCGACTTCTACGACAACCGATCGCTGATCAACGACTTCGAGGCGATCCACCGCTCGGGGGTCAAGTTCATCCCCGTCGGCTCGGTCAACAGCTCCGGAAACGCGAGCGTCGACCCGTGGTACCGCCAGAAACTCAAGGACCTGGGCACTCCCGTGATCTCAGGCCATATCCGGAAGCTCGTCCTCGAGCTCAAGAACTTCCTCGCTTAGGAGACCTCACCCATGAGTGACGACATGCTGCGCGCCCCCGCAGAGGTGAAGTACGCGGAGGAGCTCGACTGGCTGGAGTCGATCGACGACGGCCCCAAGCCGTTCTCGTGGCGGCTGAGCCCCCGCATGATCAGGCTGTTCATCCTCGGCTCCGAGCGCTCCGACGGGCTCGACCGGGAGATCTCCCAGAAGTGGTTCGGCGACCGCAGCTTCGTCGAGCGCAGCATCGTGACCCTGGCCTCCGACCGGGGCCTGCTGCTGATCGGCGACCCGGGCACCGGCAAGAGCTGGCTGGCCGAGCTGCTGTCCGCGGCCATCTGCCGCAACTCCACCCTCGTGGTCCAGGGGACGGCAGGCACGACGGAAGACCACATCAAATACTCCTGGAACGTCTCGATGGTCATCGCCAAGGGCCAGTCCCGCGAGTCGATGATCCCCTCGCCGATCATGACGGCGATGGAGACGGGCGTGATCGGCCGCTTCGAGGAGCTGACCCGCTCGACCAGCGACGTGCAGGACGCGCTGATCTCGATCCTGTCGGAGAAGTACGTCTCCATCCCCGAGCTCGACGACGACAACATCGTCTTCGCCCAGCCCGGCTTCTCCATCATCGCCACCGCCAACAGCCGCGACCGGGGCGTCAACGACCTGTCCTCGGCCCTCAAGCGCCGCTTCAACTTCGTCCGCATCCCCGTCGTGACGAACAAGAAGAGCGAGGCGGAGATCGTCCGCTTCCGCACCGAGGAGCTGCTGCGCCGGCACAAGATCGAGCTCGACCTGCCGCCGACGCTGCTGGACATCCTGCTGCAGAGCTTCGCCGACCTGCGCTCGGCCGCCGCGTCGGCCACCAGCGACGACGAGAAGCTCGAGTCGGCGCTGTCCACGGCCGAGCAGATCGGCGTGCTGGAGGACGCCATCCTGCACAGCAACTTCTTCGGCGACCGCGTGCTGCGCGCGCAGACCCTCGCCGGCTCGCTGGTCAGCTCGCTGGCCCGGCGCAGCCCCGAGGACCTCGCGATCCTCAACAAGTACTGGCACGGCGTCGTCGAGCCCCGCAGCAAGAAGGACGGCGGGGAGTGGCCGGAGTTCCTCGAGGGCGGCCGCGAGGCCATCGCCACCCTCTCATGACCGGCCAGACGAGCCCGTTCGGCGCGCTCCGCGAGCAGCTCCTCGACGCCGCCGGCGCGTTCGCCGGCAGTCCCGTGGCCGTGTCGGACATCCTGTCCGGCCTGGTGGACGACGTGGACCGGGCGCTGCGCGAGGAGCTGGAGATCTTCCCGGTCTGCCACCACTCGCCGGCCTCGGCGCTGGCCATGGTGCGCAGGCTGCGCGAGAAGCAGCCGAAGGTCATCTACCTGGAGCTCTGCGAGGACCTGCGGCCGCTGCTGACCGAGCTGCGCAACTGCCGGCTGCCGGTGGCGGTGCAGGCGTTCGCGACCGACATCGACGGCTTCCCGCCGTCGTGGGCGCCGCTCAGCGTGGTGGCGCCCATCACGGAGGCGTCCGCCGAGTACCAGGCCATCTCGTACGCGCTGGAGACCCCGGGCGTCGAGCTGGTGCTGGTCGACCGCTCGACGGACCACGTCTTCCAGTGGGCGCCGAAGGAGGAGCCCGGCAAGAAGGAGCACGCCGAAGAGGCCGGCCTGCACGGCGACGCGGTGGGCGTCGAGCTCGGCGACCTGCGCCCGCGCTTCGCCGAGCTGGAGGAGCACCTGCTGCACCACGGCAAGGTGCGCCACTGGTCCGAGTGGTGGGACCAGTACGTCGAGCAGCCCCTGTCGGGTGCCGACTACGACACCTACCGCCAGGTCATGGTGCTGATCGGCAGCCTGTTCCGCCGCCTCGACCGCGACGGCGGCCGGCGGACCGTGGACGAGGACCGCGAGCGCTACATGTGGACCAGGATGCGCGAGCACCTGGCCACCTCGGGCGCCGACCCGGCCGACTGCCTGTACGTGTGCGGCGCCTTCCACGCCGCCAGCCACGTCGAGCAGTTCGGGCTGAAGTCCACGGCGACGTTCGAGATCACCCCGCGAACCGGCACGAAATGGGTGTACGGCCTCATCCCGTCCAGCCACTCGGCCATCGAGGCGCAGTTCGGGCTGGCCTCCGGCTCCGTGTCGATCGCGGCGGCGACCTGGGACAAGGCGCTGACCCGCGGCAAGCTGACCCCGTTCCAGCTGGCCGGGCAGAGGGGCGCGCGCAAACGCGTGGCCAAGCTGCCCGCGCCCGTCCCCCAGGGCGAGGTGGCCGACCAGCTGACCGGGTTCCTGTCGAAGCCGCCCGCGCTCGACGAGCTGGACGAGGCCGAGCTGCTCGGCTGGAGCGTGGAGATCGTCCGGCTGGCCCGCCGCAACGGCTACCTGGCCAGCACCGCCGACGCCATCGCCGTGTTCGAGACCTCGATCCTGCTCGCCGGCATGCGCAACCGGGCCAGGCCCACCCCGTACGACTTCCAGGACGCGGCCGTCACCTGCATCGAGAAGGACGTCGTGCCGGGCCGCCGTGACGTGCGGCGGCTGTGCGAGATCATGCTCGGCGGCGACCGCGTCGGCGAGGTCGGCTACGACGCCCTGCCGCCGCTGGCCCGAGACGTGTACGACCGGCTCGCGCCGCTCAAGCTCGACCTGGAGAAGCGCACGATCCAGCGGGCGCTGCTCGACCTCAACGCCAATCCCGAGCTGGTGCCCTGCTCCGACCTGCTGTGGATGCTGCGGTACCTGCTGCCGTCGGAGGCCGTCCGCCCCATCATGGGCGAGCGCGGGCTGGGCGAGCGCTCGATCCAGGAGAGCTGGGACCTGGCGTTCGGCAAGCACCAGCGCTCGATCATCGAGCTGGGCTACGAGGGCGTCACCATCGAGCAGGTGATGGAGCAGCGGCTGCGCCGTTCGGTGTGGGACCCCAAGGCCACGGCGGCCGTCGCGCTGGCGGCCGTCGAGGACGCGGTGCTCTTCCTCGGCAGCCGCCGCTTCGCCGACGAGCTGGGGCAGCGGGCCGTGGAGCTGCTGGCGTCCGAGCGCAGCGTGGACGACGCGCCCGAGGTGCTGCGCAGGATCCGGCGGCTGATGTCCTACTACCGCGCCCACGAGCCGGAGCTACCGGCCTGGTGCGAGGAGTTCGCGACCTCCGGATACGCGCATTACTGCACCCTCCTGCCGACGGCCTTCGTGTCCGACGACACGGGGGCGCGGCAGGTGGCGGCCATGCTGGGGTTCCTGTTCTCGATGGAGAGCCTCGCGCTCTCGCTGGGCTGCGACCGGGCCCAGCTGGAGCTGGCCGTGCAGCAGTCGCACCCGGAGGCGCCGGACAAGGTGGCGCTGCTGTGGGCGGCGCGGACCCAGCTCGGGCTGCTGCCGCTGGCCGAGCTGCGGGCGCGGTGCGACGAACTGCTGGCCAACCCGCTGGTCGTCCCGTCGTTCCCGCTCTACATCCTGGGGTTCGTGCAGGCCATGGAGCCCGTCCCGACCCTGTCGGGCTTCGTGGTGGAGGTGATCTCGAAGGCGTTCGGGCAGCTGCCCGACCGGGTGCTGCTGCCGTGGCTGCCGAAACTGATCACGACGCTGCGGGACCAGGCGGGCGAGCTGATGCCGGTGCTCGTACGCGAGGCCGGGCGCACGTTCCCCGGCACGCTGGCCGCCGTGGACGGCTGGGTGCCGCCGTGGACGGCGCGTCCCGCCGCCGTGGCGGCCGCAGTGCCGGTCGGGTCAGGGCCGGTCGCGTCGGGCCCGGTGGCCGAGCTGCTCCTGGGACATCCGGCCGCGTGTGACGCGGTGGCGGGGCTGCTCGGCTGCGAGGGCTCGTGGCAGGCCCCGGCGCCGGGCCGCGGGGAGGTCGCCGCGCTCCTGGGCGGCTCTTAGCTCGGGCTCACGCACGTTTGGCTAGAGTCTTTTGCGTCGTTCCAAATAGGGGGCTGCGTGGAGACTTCTGCCGTCGGCGGC
>NZ_JBSGFQ010000087.1:0-3139 GCF_053603495.1 Nonomuraea sp. NPDC004186
ATCGTCCCGGACCTCACCGACCCCGCCGGACGACACGGGGTGGGCGCCTCGCTCAAGCTTGAGCGTCCGGTACGGGGCCGCCCGCGCTCTCCGGGAGATGAATCACCGGGAAACAGCGCATGACGTTTCTCTGACCAGGGCAAATATGTCCATTTATGTCGCCCTCCGGGGTCATCCACGAGGGCCTTCCGAATCGTAGTATCCGGTGCTGAAGCTCCTGCGCGATTCGAAGAGGGAAGCAGTGTCGCGTCCGCAATCGGGGGATCACCTCGGTCAGATCGCCGCCTACCGCCTCGTCCGGTTCCTCGGCGAGGGCGGGCAGGGCGTGGTCTACGTGGGCCTGAGCCCGTCGGGCGACGAGGTCGCGATCAAGGTGCTGCACGCCCGGCTCTCGGACGATCCCGAGGCGCGGCGGCGGTTCTTCCGGCAGGTGGACCTCGCCCGCCGGGTCGCCCCCTTCTGCACCGCGCGGGTGCTGGACATGGGCATGCAGGCCGACCGGCCGTACATCGTGAGCGAGTACGTACGCGGCGAGTCCCTCGAACGCGCCGTCAGGAAGGACGGCCCCCGCACCGGCGGCGGGCTGGAACGGCTCGCGGTCGCGACGGCGACGGCGCTGGCCGCCATCCACCGCGCCGGAGTCGTCCACCGCGACCTGAAGCCGGGCAACGTCATCCTCGGGCCCGAGGGCCCCGTGGTCATCGACTTCGGCATCTCGCGGGCGCTCGACCACGCCGTCACGCAGACCGGGGTGTTCGGCACACCCGGGTACATGGCGCCCGAGCAGGTGAGCGGCGGGGAGGTGGGCCCTGCGGCCGACGTGTTCAGCTGGGCGGCCACGATGGTGTTCGCGGCGACGGGGCGGCGGGCGTTCGCCGGGGAGTCGGTGGCGGCGGTGCTGCACGCGCTCCTGTACGACCCGCCCGACCTGTCCGGAGTGCCCGCGTCGCTCCGGTCGCTGGTGACCACGTGCCTGGACAAGAACCCCGCGCGGCGGCTCACGGCGGACGACCTGGTCCGAGCCCTGACCGGCGACGAGACCCTGACCATGCCCGACGCCTCGCCGCCTGACTTCGAGGACGCGCCGCCCCGCCGGGTGCCGCGCCGCGCGGTGCTGGCCGTCGGAGTGGCCGCCGCGGCGGCGGCCGTGGCCGTGGCGATGTGGCCGCGCGAGCGCGATCCGGTACGCCCGGCCGCGCCCGCACTCCGGTTCGGCGCGGAGCTCGGCAAGCCCCTGACCGGCCACACCAACGATGTGCGGGCGGTGTCCCTGGGCACCCTCGACGGCGTCCCCGTCACCCTGACCGGCTCGGACGACGAGACCGCCCGCCTGTGGAACCTCCGCACCTCCCAGCAGATCGGCCCCCCGCTCGCCGGCCACACCGAATGGGTCAGATCGGTCGTCCTCGACCAGCTCGACGGCGCGCCGATCGCCGTCACCGCGAGCGACGACGACACCGCCCGCGTCTGGGACCTCCCCGCCGGCGCGTCCCGCGTCCTGGCCGGGCACAAGGGCGACGTCAAGTGCGTGGCGACCGGCCGGATCGGCGGCCGGCACGTCGCCGTCACCGCCTCCACCGACGGCACCGCCCGCGTCTGGGACCTGCGTACGGCCCAGGAGTACGGCGACCCGCTGACCGGTCACGAGAGCGGGGTGTGGGCGGTCACCGTCGGCCAGGCCGCCGGCACGACCGTGGCCGTCACCACCGGCGACGACGGGACCGTGCGCGTCTGGGACCTGGCCTCCAGGAAGCAGCTCGGCCGGTCGCTGACCGGCCACTCCGGCTGGGTGCGGTCGGTGGCGCTGGGCTTCCTGAGCGGCACGCCCGTGGTGGTCACCGGCGGCGAGGACATGACCGTCCGGGTCTGGGACCTGATCGCCTGGAAGCAGCTCGGCACCCCGCTCACCGGCCACACCGGCGTCGTCTGGTCGGTGGCGATGGGCAACCTCGACGGCACACCCGTGGCGGTCACGGGGAGCGAGGACAGAACGGTACGCGTGTGGGACCTGAACACCAGGAGACCGCTCGGCAGCCCGTTCACCGGGCACTCCGACTGCGTCTGGTCGGTGGCGGTGGGCCTGCTCGACGGCCGGCCGGTCGCCGTCAGCGGCAGCCGCGACCAGACCGCCCGCACCTGGAACCTCGCCCCGGTCCGCTGACCAGCCAGTCCCCGCAGCCCGCGCAGGCCGGCAGCCCGGCCGGCCCACGCGGTGTCCCTGCTGCCGGTGACGCATCCTTTCTGGTCGGCGCCTAAGCGCGATCACCGCTCACACCCGGAGATACGCGGAGGATGCGAGAAGAGTTCACGCTTGGCCGGAAGGATCGATCAGTGCAGGTCAGGCGGGGCGGCGTTGAAGACGAGGCGCGGTGGGTGGCCGCCGAACAGCTGGCTGACGGTGACGAACCGGTAGCCGCGCCCGGCCAGCTTCCGCAGCACGCGCGGGATGGCCCGCACGGTCGTCGGGTGGATGTCGTGGAACAGGATGACGCTGCCGGGCCGCACCGACCTGAGCGCCCGGCGGGCCACCGTGGCGCTGCTGCGGTAGCGCCAGTCCAGGGTGTCCACGCTCCACAGCACCATGGGTCGGCCGGTCTGGCGGCGCACGGTGGCGTTGATCGCCCCGTACGGCGGGCGGACGAGCCCGGGCATGACGCCGGTGATCGCCCTGATCGCCTGGTCGGTGCGGCCCAGCTGGGAGCGGACCCGGGCGGGCGACAGTCTCGTCAGGTCGGGGTGCGACCAGGTGTGGTTGCCGATCTCGTGCCCGGCCGCGACGGTGCGGCGCAGGACTCTGGGGTACGTCACGACGTTGCTGCCCACGACGAAGAACGTGGCTTGGGCGTGGTAGGCGGCCAGGTAGGCCAGCAGCGTGTCGGTGTAGGGGCCGGGGCCGTCGTCGAACGTGAGCGCCACGCACTTGACGCGGCGGCAGTCCACGCGGGGCCGCGGCCGGACCTCGGCCCTGTCGTCGGGGGCGGCCATCGCCGCCACGCCCTGAGCTCCGGCCGCCGCCGCGCCCCACGCCCCGGATACCGCGGCGCTCGCCTCCCGCGGGTCTCCCGCCTGCGTGGACTCCACCGGGCCCTTCTGGAACGCCGCCGGCTCGGCCGGGAGCGCGTGCCGGTCGAGCACGTAC